>NZ_POYH01000089.1:24782-67642 GCF_002899995.1 Acinetobacter sp. AKBS16
CTTGTGTAACCCGTGGTGGTGGTAAAGTATTGGAATTCTTCGACAACCCGAACCATGACATGCTTTTCGTCGGTTAAGTTTAAGGATTAGGCGGTGCAACCGAATATTTTTTCAAGACAGCCGCCATCTTTCCGCTCGTTCATTATTGCGGTCATTACATGCTTGGTGGTGCTGTTCTTTGATTGGCGCATGCCTTATGTAATTCAGCCAGCAAGGGATGTCTTGTACGCTGCATATAATCCAATTTATGCACTTGCAAGTTATCCGGTACTGTCGAGAGAATGGCTGAATCAACAAACTAAATCTGAAACACAACTGCGCCGTGAAAACACTGCAATGCAGGCTGAGCTATTACAGGCTCAGGTCCGCTTGCAGAAGCTGTCTGAATTATCTGCTGAAAATACCCGCTTACGTGGTTTACTCGATACACCATTAATTATTGATGGTCGTATGGAAATTGCGGAAGTGATTGGGACAGATGCCGATCCGCTTCGTCACATTATCATTATCAACCGTGGTGCAATGGATCATCTTAAAGTTGGTCAAACGGTTCTGGATGATAAAGGGATTATGGGGCAAATTATCAATGTATATCCTCATAGTTCACGTGTGATGCTGCTTTCTGACAAAGAGCATTCTCTATCTGTTCGTTTAGAGCGTACAGGTATGCGTGCAATTGTCTCGGGTACTGGTGATTTAGGCCGTTTAAAAATGGAATATGTGCCAACGAGTGCAAATATTCAGGTCGGCGATAAAGTATTAAGTTCAGGCTTAGGTGAGCATTTTCCAGCAGGTTATGCCGTGGGTACGGTGGCTAAAATCCGTCGCCATAATTCAGGTGAGTTTGCTGAAATTGATGTTACACCAGCAGCACAATTAGCAACTGGTCATCATGTTGTTGTACTTTTCTCTGACTCATTAGCGAAGGAGCAACCATATGCCGATCGCTAAGTTGAAACGTGAGAAGCGTAAAGATCCATTATGGGGAATTATTCTCTCTATAATCGTGGGGTCTGTCCTCATGATCTATCCACTATCTTACGACATCTCGGGCTGGCGACCATTGTTCATGCTTATGATCATGTTGTTTTGGGTTGTTTGCCAGCCAACATGGTGTGGGGTGTGGTTCGCATTTGGAATGGGGATTTTTACAGATCTATTGCTTGATGCACCTTTAGGATTAAATGCACTGAGTTTTGTTATTGTCACGTTTATTACCCGATTTTTAATACGCGAACGCCGTATTTTGACTTTTGGTAATTTATGGACAATTGCTACATTGGTGATTATTGCTCACTTAGCGTTTATGTGGGTGACTCAAACGATGGGGGGCATTCATTTTTCGATTGCTCGACATTGGCAACCATTGATGACAAGTATCTTAACCTGGCCTGTTGTCTATTATTGTTTAGCAAAATGGCGCATTTAGTTTTAGCTTCTAGTTCTCCGCGTCGGAGAGAGTTGTTGCAACAACTGGGCTTAAATTTTGAAATCTATAGCCCTGATATTGATGAATCTGTTCATGAAGGTGAGCTGGTTCACCAATATGTAGAGCGGTTAGCGAGAGAAAAAGCCCAAGCTGTATTAAACATTTTTCCAGATTCAGTGATTATTGCAGCAGATACGAGTCTTGGGCTGGATGGTCAGATTATTGGTAAACCTGACTCAAAGCAGCATGCCTTTGACATCTGGAAACAATTATCTGGTCGTTGGCATGATGTATTTTCCGGAATTTGTATTGCAACACAGCAACAAATCTTAAGTCAGGTGGTGCAGACCCAAGTTGAGTTTGCATCTTTAACTACGCAAGATATGGAAGATTACTGGGCCACAGGAGAACCTGTAGGGAAGGCCGGTGCATATGCAATTCAAGGAATTGCTTCACAATATATTCCCAAAATTCAAGGAAGTTATAGTAATGTGGTAGGGCTTCCTTTGTACGAATTTTCACAGTTATTCAAAAGAGTGAAGACATAAGGGGTTGTTGATAATTCTTGATTGAATTGCATTGTCGATGAACAATGGACAAAGCTACATTAACAGTCCCTCTGACTCTTTAATAAAAATTTTATAATGCTTTGAGTTTATGTATGTCAGAAGAACTACTTATTAATGTCACACCTATGGAGTGTCGGGTGGCATTAATCGAAAATGGAACTGTTAATGAGCTGTATGTTGAACGTACAGTTAAACGTGGACTTGTCGGCAATATCTACAAAGGTAAAGTTGTACGTGTGCTTCCGGGTATGCAAGCGGCCTTTGTTGATATCGGTTTATCCAGAACGGCCTTTTTGCATATTAATGATATGGTTTGGCCACGTTCACAGCCAACTCCAAATGTGTTTGAACTACTTCATCCAGGGCAGATTCTTACCGTTCAGGTGATGAAGGATATGCTCGGTACTAAAGGCGCTCGCCTGAGCACAGATCTTTCAATTCCTTCTCGCTATTTAGTTCTTATGCCATATGGTAACCATATTGGTGTTTCTCAGCGCATTGAGTCTGAAGAAGAGCGTGATCGGCTACGTAATATTATTGAGAGCATTCAGGCGGAGCATAATTTACCCGGTAGCGTAATTGTTCGTACTGCTGCTGAAGGGGTAGATGAAGCCGAAATTGCACAAGATATGTGCTACCTCAGTAAGTTATGGGAATATATTCAGCGTAAGCAAGTTGATGTGGCAGTACCTTCCTTAATTTTTGAGGAACTACCGCTACCGCAACGAATTATCCGTGATCTGGCAAGTGAAGAAACCGCAAAGATTTATGTCGATTCGAGAGAGATTCATGGAAAACTGCGTGAGTTTGTAGATGAGTTTGTTCCGAATATGCAAAGTCGCCTGATTCATTACCCGGGTGAGCGTCCATTATTTGATCTTTACAACGTTGAAGAAGATATCCAAAAAGCACTGCAAACACGTGTTGCTTTAAAGTCTGGCGGTTATTTAATGATTGACCAGACTGAGGCGATGACCACAATAGATGTCAATACAGGCTCTTATGTTGGTGGCCGTAGCCTTGAAGACACTGTCTTTAAGACCAATATGGAAGCGACTCAGGTGATTGCGCGTCAGCTTAGACTACGAAATCTAGGCGGCATTATCATTATTGATTTTATTGACATGCAAGAAGCGATTCATCGTGAAGAAGTGATGCGTCAATTTGAAAAAATGCTTGAACGTGATCATGCCAAGACCAAAATCACACAGGTTTCTGAACTTGGTCTGGTAGAAATGACACGTAAACGTACACGTGAATCATTAGAACACTTGTTATGTGAATCGTGTCCAACGTGTCAGGGGCGTGGTTTTGTCAAAACTGCAGAGACAGTGTGTTACGAAATATTTCGAGAGATATTACGCTACACCCGTGCATTTGAGTCTACGAGTGGCTTTACTGTCGTTGCTCATCCATCCGTGATTGACCGATTATTAACAGCAGAAGCACCTGCAGTGGCGGATTTAGAGCATTTTATCAACAGAGTTATTAAATTTCAGGTCGAAAATTTATATACGCAAGAGCAATACGATATCATTTTAAGTTAAAGTTGTAACAAGATATCGCTTAATCCTTGTTACAACTGAAATTTTACTTTCATTCATGAATTTTAAATACTACTTACATACAGTAGCCCTAGACGTTCTCCCTATTAAACGTCTTAGCAAACAATAAGAGGTATAACCCATGAATGTAAGTGAAAACTTAATTAGCAACGGTCTTAAACATGTTTTAGAAAGCACGCCAGTCAATAGCTGCTATATGTTGAATGACCAAGGTAAAGAAGTACCAATCACAACTGCAATGATTCGTTCAGTATGTCATCAGTTACTTAACCAGTGCCGCGCAATTAAAAAATAAGGGGCCATTTTAAAGCCCCTTAATTTTTCCTAACTCGCTGAATGATGTTTCAGCTGTTTCTCTTCAATAATTTCTTCAAACCGTTGAATCTCATCTTCAAGATGCGTTAAAAGGTTTTGCATTTTAGGTAAAGCATTTCGACATGCTGTTAAACCTACTTCAAGCTTATCCAGATAGCTTGTCATTGTAATATTGAGCGCTTGCCCGTCCATGACAATAGAAGCAGGGTAGAGTGCATCTAATTTCGCACCATTCCAATAAAGCGGCTCACGTGGGCCAGGTACATTGGAAATCACTAAATTGAATGCCTGACGCTTAGGAAGCATCCCAGACATAATGTTAAGTCCAGCTGGACCATAAACAACAGCGCTATAGTTTAAAATCTCATTCGCGGTCATGCGGCTAAAGCGTTGCTTTGAATTTTGCATACTACGACGAATAATCTCGAGCCGCTCTAGAGGCTGGTCTTTATGGGTTCCTAAATTTGCCAAAATCATGGTAATACGATTGCTTACGTCAGAGTCATCTGTGCGTAGGGAAGCAGGCACCATGGCAATAAGAGGCTTTTTAGGCAGGCTGTTGTGACTAATCAGATATTCACGTAATGCCCCAGAACACACAGCAAGTACGACGTCATTGATTGTTACACCAAGTACTTTAGAAATTTTTCTAAGACGGCTTAATTCAAAAGATTGGGCTGCAAAGCGACGTGAAGCACTTACACGTTGATTTAAAATCGAAACCGGAGCCTGAAAGGTGGAGACGTAATCAGGATTTTTACCCATTTCTTTAAAAATGGTTTGCGATAATTCCTGCATAACTTTAGGAGTCACCTCAAGCTGTGATTTTATACCCCCTAAAATACTTTTGATCTTACTTGTGCTTGGTTTTGGTACTTTTAAGCGTTTTGTTCTTTTACTTTCCACACACCAAAGTGGAACAACATGTTTTTCTTGTGGTGTTTTTGACAGCGACTTCTCAATTAAGCGCATGCCTGCAACACCATCAACCATGGCATGATGAATCTTAAAGTACATCGCGAAACGATTGCCTTCAATCCCTTCAATAATGTCACACGTCCAAAGTGGTTTTGCACGATCAATTAAAGAGCTGTGCTGTTGGGAAATATAAACCAGTAATTCACGAATCCGGCCAGGATGAGGCAAGGCAATATGGCGAAAATGGTGGTCGATATCGAACTCTTCATCTTCATCCCAAAATAGACCATTTAAACGGTTATTGAAGGGTGGAACAGGAATACTTTTAGATTGGCGTATTTCTTCTACTAAATCGTGAACGAAAGTTTCAGGGGCATTTTCAGGTATTTCAAATAAAAACAATCCGCCAACATGCATCGGTTGTTGTCTTTTTTCTAGTGATAGAAAAATAAAATCAATAGGGTGTAATGGACGCATAACTCGTTGTGCCTCATGCTTTTTTCTAAGAAGCCCTTAACTGAGCTCTTATTAGAATTATAGAACCGTAAATTTAGTATATAGCGTTTATTACAGATTAAATATGACTTTGTGTACGAGATATAACTGTAAAAAAAACCACTGATTCATCAGTGGTTTTTTTATACCGAACTATTTTTTCAAGTTACCTGCATGTAAGCCACATTCTTTTTGTGTTGCTTCTTCCCACCACCAACGGCCTTCACGTTCATGTTGATTTGGAAGTACTGGACGTGTACATGGCTCACAACCAATCGAAACAAAACCACGCTCGTGTAGAGGGTTATATGGAATTTCCATCATGCGGATATAACTCCACACATCGGCGCTAGACCAGTTGGCAAGCGGATTATATTTAATGAGTTGCTTACCCGGACCAGAGAAGCCTGCATCAGCTTGTACCACTGGAATTTCAGTACGTGTACCAGGGCTTTGATCTTTACGCTGACCTGTAATCCAGCCATCTAAGGTCGCTAGTTTCTTACGTAAAGGTTGAACTTTTCGAATGCCACAGCATTCTTGATGTCCATCTTTAAAGAAACTAAATAAGCCTTTTTCATTCACCATGCTTTGCACAGCTTCCGCATCAGGGAAACAAATCTCGATATTAATATTGTAGTGCTTACGAACAGTTTCAATAAATTGATAAGTTTCAGGGTGTAGACGGCCTGTATCAAGACTAAAAACACGGAAAGGTTTACCTAAACGTGAAGCGATATCAATTAAGACTACATCTTCTGCTCCAGAGAACGAAATTGCGATCTCACCTTGTTGGCTTAATGCAAGTTCTAGAATCTCGCGCGGACTTTTAGCTGCATATTCAGCCGCGAGAGCATCAACGATATCAATAGTCGGAATAACGGTCATGGGTGTTCCTGGCAAAAGGCTTGGGCGCATTGAGTTATGAAAAATATTCTAAAGGATAGTGAATAAATTGCTTAGCACTTTAATTTCGATCCTTATGAATAAAATTGATTTGATCAATAACAACGCAAAACTGAAAATCTTAATGGTATGATACAGCAATTTTTAACCAACGTTGGAAGCATTCATGGAAATCGTATGCCTAGATCTTGAGGGAGTTTTAGTTCCTGAAATCTGGATCAATTTCGCAAAAAAAACAGGGATTAAAGAACTAGAAGCAACAACTCGTGATATTCCGGATTATGATGTTTTAATGACTCAGCGTCTGAATATCCTAAAACAACACGGTTTAGGCTTAAAAGACATCCAAGAAGTTATTGCCGAGATGGGGCCTTTACCAGGTGCAAAAGAGTTTGTTGAATGGGTGAGCAATCATTTCCAGCTGGTCATTCTGTCGGATACTTTCTATGAGTTTGCCCATCCTTTAATGAAACAATTAGGCTGGCCAACAATTTTCTGTCATAAATTAGAGACAGATGAAAATGGTATGATTACCGCTTATAAACTTCGCCAGCCTGACCAAAAACGTGAGTCGGTTAAAGCACTACATGGTTTGAATTTCCGTGTGATTGCAGCAGGTGATTCATATAACGATACAACGATGCTTGGTGAAGCCGACCATGGTTTCTTGTTTGATGCGCCTGCAAATGTTATTGCAGAGTTTCCGCAGTTTCCTGCAATCAATGGTTATGATGCATTAAAAGAAGCAATCCGATCAGTTTCACAGCGCAATATTCCTGCTTAAGCAAGGACAAATAGACAATAAAAAAGGCGCTTATAGCGCCTTTTTTATTTAGATTAGTTTTTAAAACTTAGAATTTATAACCAAGTTTTAAACCGTAAGCGATAGCATTGTTATCAGAGAAGTCTGCAACATATTCATCGCTACCTGCTTGCGCGCCTGTTTGAGCTTTGGCATCACCCAACCAGAAGTATTTTACGCCACCAGCGATGAAAGTTTGTGGAGTAGGGCTATATTGAACACCTAAACCTACGTTCCAGTAACCTTCTGTTGGTCCTAATGTTGTTACAGGATTACCTGCACCAGAGTCCCAACCTACAGAAACATTACCAGCCCATTTATCATTAAGCTTACGGCCTACACCAGCGTTCACAGACCATTGGTCATCAGAATATTCAACTAGGTTGAAGCCATTTGGACGCCCAACAAGACCACCTACAGCTTCTGAAACTTTGCCAAATTTATATGGTTGAATTGAGAAATCTTTCCAATTCACCCAGCGTACATTGGCAAACGCAACTGTATCCGCCATGATACCTGTCTGAAAATCAAGGTTAACAGACTGTGGTGTTGTGATTGTAGTTTTACCAGATGAATTAATTGCTTGAAGTTTAGATGCTGGAACGTCTAAACCAGCCAATACTGAAGTAAGACCAGGGAAATTTAATATAGATAAATTTTCATCAATATTTACTTTGTGATCAATTTCAGAACGATAAGTTACAGATGCTCTAAGTGCGATTTCAGGAATCTGATAAGCAGCACCTGCTAACCAACCAGCACCTGTAGTTTCTTTAATACTTGCATCATAACCATTATAAAGACTATAAGCTTGACCTCGTAAACTTACATTACCTTTAACTGTTTGTAATACAGGACCTGCGTAGAAATTGAAGTTTTTAGTTGGTTGATAACCAAATACAAAAGATAAGTTTTGTGTATCAACTTTAACTTTAGTTCCACCAGTACCTAAATAATTATTTGCTGCGTTAATAGCAGCTTGGGTTTTTTGTAGTGCTGTCAGTCCTGCACCTACAGTTGTATTTCCTCCGGCAGCAACTTGTTGTAATGCACCTAAAATCTCTGTTTGAGTTGGTTTTGTAGGGTCACCGCCAGTAACCTTCGTCACCTCTATAAGAGCTGGTGTAAATGCTGATCCAGATGCTTGAACTAACTTCTGAATTGAGCTGGTTGCTAAGTCACCTAATGCCTTTTGACTTAAAATAGTATCACTGCCTGGATTCGAAACGAATACGTTATTACCTGAATATTCTGCATCTGCTCCAAATGGTTGATCGTAGAGTAGACCGAAAGAAAATTGGTCATTAATTTGTAATTTTAATGCAGCACTTGGGAAGTAGTAGTCATTCGCCATATCGCCAATATCACGACGTGTGGCACTAGATCCAGCTTCTTTACCAGCTACATCAGGATCTAGAACAGAAATACCTGCTTCAAAGTAATTACCAGGTTGGAAGAACGCAGACATTGACTGTCCAGAGCGATCTAAAGCTGCTGCAAAAACCCCAGTTGCAGGCAGCGTTGCTAAAATCATTGCAGTGCTCAGATGTTTTAATTTCATTTTTAATCTTTCCTTGAACTTCAAGACATTTTTTTAAAAGTAACAGAGTTAAACCGTTTAAACTGTGTTGCCTTCAGTGCTTTGAATTACAAGTTTCAAAGCATTGATAACTCCATGTAACAAAAATAGCATAATTACACTAAGAGTAAATCTGTTCTATGAACTGCAGAGTACTCACTTTTTATACAAAAAATGGCAATAATGAATGAAATATGAAGGAATATTTTTGTTGTTTAATTAATTTAAATAATTGATATTTATATTTTTTATCTATTATTAAAGTTGCTTGTTTTTATGACATTTTTGTCATAAATCCAAGAAAAATGGTCAAAGATTTTTTTGTAAAAATATGAATTGATTGATTATGAAATGAGTATTAGTCATCATTTTTAATGGATAAGTCTAGTTTCTCTACACATGTATATTATTGATTCAGTTTTATATTGTTATTTATTAGATAAAAATTGAGAGTATTTTCTTTACTATTTGGTCAAATTTTTTGAGGAATTAATTGCTGGATTTAAGCTTGCTTTATTTAAGGGATAACCGAAATAGAAAAGAATTCGGTTATCGCGCCTTTTAGATTTAAAACATAGTATTAGAGGGGATATAACTTTTCATCAAATTCTTCAAGTTTAGGAAATTTTAAGGGTTCAAGTTGGTCAAGGTGAGCGAGATAAGTGACATAGTCCTCAAGAATAGTTTCACGTGCTTCTTGGCTAATGTAAGGTACATGGTAGGCAATGAATGGGGGAAGAACTTCAAAGCCAGTATAAGCCAAAGTACCGCGTTGAATCGGTGATAGATAATGTTCAATTGGTCCGTGAATAGAATTTTCCCCAAACATATGTGTTCTACCACCGAGTGTTAAACAGAGCATTGCTTTTTTACCTGCCATGCCACCATGGTTGTAAAACCGCTTACCCCCATAAAAAAGTCCAGAGACAAATACACGATCAATCCAGCCTTTTAAAATTGCTGGAACAGAAGTCCAATAAAGCGGAAAGTTCAAGATTACTAGATCGGCACGTTTTACTTTGTCAATTTCTACTTGAATATCAGGAGCCAAAAGTTGTTGTTTTGTGGCATTTCGCTGTTCTAATGCATAGTTAAAATAATCAGGTTGATTGAGTTCTAAAAAATCTTCCTTAGAGGCAACAGGATTAAACTGCATTGCATATAAATCGGAAATTTCTACTTGATGGCCCAATTTTTTTAAGGTTTGCTGTGCTGTCGTTTTTAGGGAAGTTGTAAAAGACAGAGGTTCTGGATGAGCATGAACAATCAGGATATTCATAGTGTCTTTACTCTTAAAGAAAAGATTAGTTTTTAGTGGAATGTCGGAGAGTTAAGTCAGTTTGTCTTAAGTGACTATGCCTGAATTTAAAAGCATGGCATAGTTCAAGAACTGACAGTTTTTACCATTTAACGCCACAATTACGCTTTCTAATGGGCCGCTCATGACTCCAGAATTACCCGGAACTTATATTAATTTATTAGCTGACATCGTTAAGCGCAGAGGTATCTCTTGTGAGCAGTTTTTAGAGGGTAGTGGAGTAACACCGGAACAATTAAAAAAACCGTATTGGTATGTTGAGTTTAATACCTTAAATAACTTACTTGAGCATGCGATTCAACTCACTCATGAGCCAGCATTAGCGGGTTATCTGGCGTTGGAAATGAAAGCTTCTTGTTATGGTTCTGTCGGTATGGCAGCCATGGTGTCTGCAAATCTTGGAGAGGCTTTAAAAATACTTGAACAATTTATTGGTTCGCGTTGTGATGCCTTTAAACCCGAGTTAAAGCAAGAGCAAGACGATGTTTACTGGTCTATTCATCAACCATTAAAAAGTTTTCAATTAAGTTCAGATGCGACTATTTTTTTGTTGTTAGGTTTTATTCACATCGCAAAACATCTAACAGGGTTATCTGCTTTAGGTACAGTGCAATTGAATATGCCCGAACCACTAGGTTTTTCAAAAATAAAAGATAAATTAGGGGTAAGTTGTTTATTTGAGCAAAAACATAATATTTGGATTTTTCCAAAAGAATATTTAATGCAGCCTATACTCACGGCTGACCCTATGCTGGCACCTTTGCTGAAAGCCCAGTGTAAAAAAGATATTGATAAATTGAAGTTACGAAGTGGATGGAAAGCAGAAATTAGCCAAGTAATAAAAAAATTATTGATCAATAGTCAGGGGGAAATATTAAAAGTTAAGCAAGTTGCCCAAATGATGAATATGTCAGAACGTAGCCTACAGCGGTATTTGGCAATAGAGAATACAAGTTTCTCAGCATTAGTTGATTTAACTCGAAAGCAATATGCACAAGATCTTTTGCAAAATAGTTCAATGTCAATTGAAGCTGTGGCTTTAAGATTAGGCTATGCCGATACACCCCATTTCACCCGCGCTTTTAAACGCTGGATGGGTGTAACACCGAAGTATTATCAAACTCAATTAAAACTAAAAAATTTAGAGATACGTGAATAATCAAGAAGACCACAAATTTGAAAGTGGTCTTCTAACCCTATTTTAATTCGTTAACTCTTATTTTGATGAAAGTGTATGAATTACTTCAAAATAGCTCGGTGGGGTGGGCACATGCCCACGTTCTCTTAATATTTTGTGCATACGCGGTAATTTAAAATATGGAACAGACGCCATTAAATGATGTTCCATATGGTAATTGACGTGAATAGGAGCTACAAAGCTTCTCGCAATCCAACCTGCACGTGTGGTACGAGTGTTAGTTAAAGCAGTATTGCTGGTTTGCATACCTGCATGTTCTGCCATTGAACGAATTCTTAAAAATAATGGAAATGGTGTCAAATAAGCCAAAGGCCATAACCAATAAAAACGTTGTTGACCACAAGCTTTTAAAACACCATAAAGTACTAGGTTGGTTGCAATAGCGCCTGTACTGTTTTTTGCAATACTCTTTGCATAGTCAACGAAATTTTTATCACTGCGGTCTAACCAGATTTGATCATTGGCTACAGTCCATTTCATGACATCAAGGTCCATCAACACACGGCCTAAGCTAAACTTTAATCCTGTTATACCAGTTAAGTCGCGTAAGAATTTACGAGTAAGAGATTGTTTACTGACAGGAAAGCCTGCAACTAAAGAAAGATCTGGGTCATCTGGTGTAGATGTTTTGGCGTGATGACGAACATGGTGTACACGATATTTTTGTAGGTCGTTCCAGATTGGGCGGGCACATAGCCACTCCCCAACGAAATCATTTATTTTCTTATTTTTGAATAAACTTTTATGGGATGCATCGTGCATTAAAATTGCGAGGCATAACTGACGGCCAGCTAAAACAGCTAGAGCAAGCATACATGCTAATAATTTCCCCCAACTCGGTAAGTAATCCCACATCATAATTAAGCTGGCAAATGTTCCTCCAATAACAGCCCATGTGCTAGTAACGGCCCAAGCGCCATATGCATCTGAAGGTTCTGTAAGCTCTTGTATTTCTTCTCTGCTAAATAGATCGGTAACACTCACCTGTGCATTCATTTTTATTCTCCCAAATTAGAGTTTGGTATCCATATTTTATATTACAAATATAGTCATAAAAATTTAAAAAGTGAAATATTTGTTTGTAAAAAAATAAATCAGATGGCTATAAATTTAATTCCTGTTCATATATTTTTTTCCAAAGTTTTTGGCCAATTGCATCTAGTTGCTGTACATCTTGAGCAAATTGATTACGAGCAGATTCATTTACAAATGGCTCTGGTAATAATGGGTCATTCATGAGTAAGGCAATTGTTTCCCTTCCTAAAAGAAGTGCCTTGACTGCTGCATCGTTTAAAGGGGAGTGAGCATAATTTTCAAGCCAGTGCGTAATATCTCGGCTATACATTTCATAATTTTTTTCGAGTTGTTTGGTATCCCATAAAGAAAAAATTTGCTTAAGCGTTGTTGAGTCGAAATGCTGAATAATACAAATTTTTGCTTCTTTCTCTAGCCCTGCTAAAACAAGCTCATCACAGGTTTTTTCAAAGCTATAAGCTAAATTGTCTGGGCGGATGTAAATACCAGTTTCCAGCTCTTTAAAACCAAATTGACGAAGTGCACGTTCCCGTTTTTTTAGTGCTGTTCGGTCTATGCGGCCTAAGGTTCCTGTAAACACGGCAAGATAATGCTGCTGCCATTCTTTAGTTTGTTTAATTCCATTTTTACGATTGAGAATAACTTTCGCCCAATCTTTTGCAGATGGAGAAAGTTGATAGATTCCGCGTTCTACGCTCTGGATCATACCTTCATTTAACAAGCGTGTTGTCGCAACTCGAATACCATTTTCACTTAAGTTAAAAAGTTTAGCTGCAACCAAAATTTGTTTGATACTGAGCTGAGGATAAGCGGAAGAAAGAAAGAGGTCGATAATAAGATGACGTGCGTTAATTTTGGTATTTTTCATTCAGTCTGAATTTTTGATATGAGTTGTATTTAATTGGAATAATAACATGTTTTTTTAAGGACTTTTTAAGATGATTTTCTAAACTCATCTATTGTAAAAAACTTATCTATAACAAAAGAAAATTTGGCCATTTTTAACCAAGTTTTATCTTTTTACGATAGTTAACCTAAGTTTGTCATTATGATGTGATACATTATCGCACTTTAAATAAACTGCCTTTCACTAGAGGCAATAACCACAAATGCTAGAAATGATCTGATATTGAACACATGTTGAGCTAAATAAAAGGCTAACTGTGGCAATAAAATAAATTTTAGGTCGTTCTAGTGATTAACTAACTTTCTTTGAGCAAGTTATGGAAAATTTTGAAGTTATAAAAGCACTGTTTCTAGGCTTTGTTGAAGGCTTAACTGAATTTTTACCTATTTCGAGTACTGGTCATTTAATTTTATTTGGTCATATTATCGATTTCCATTCAGATGGTGGTCGTGTCTTTGAAGTAGTGATCCAGTTAGGTGCTATTCTGGCAGTGTGTTGGTTATATCGTCAGAAAATCATTAACTTAATCAAAGGTTTTTTTAGTGGTGATGTCGAGTCACGCCATTTTGCCATTAGTGTCTTAATTGCTTTTTTCCCGGCAGTGATTATTGGCGTTTTAGCTGTAGATTTTATTAAAAGTGTTTTATTTAGCCCAATTGTAGTTGCGATTGCTCTGATTGTCGGCGCGCTTATTATTTTCTGGGTTGAATCTAAACAATTTGAACATAAAACAGATGATGCGACCAAGATCACGTTTAAACAGGCGCTTTTAGTAGGTCTGGCTCAATGTGTTGCGATGATTCCTGGAACCTCTCGTTCAGGTGCGACAATTGTAGGCGGGATGTTTGCAGGCTTGTCTCGTAAAGCTGCAACAGAGTTTTCTTTTTTCCTTGCAATGCCAACCATGCTAGGTGCAGCGACATTTGACCTAATTAAAAATGCTGATGTGTTGACTTCAGACAATATGGTTAATATTGGAGTGGGTTTTGTTGCGGCATTTATTGCTGCTTTATTGGTTGTAAAAGCACTCGTACTCTTCGTTGAGCGTCATACATTACGTGTATTTGCGTGGTATCGAATTGTATTAGGTGTAATTATCCTAATTGCTGCTATGTTCTTTAACTTATCTGCTTAATAGTCAGATTAAGGATAAAAACCTAGAGAAATCTAGGTTTTTTTATGCCTAAAAATAGCTTTAACTTGCTTATTTATACAAAGTACTACCAAGAAATACTTTTTCCTTTTAGTTTGATTGATATAGTAAATCTTAAATAGCCCGTAAAAAATAAAGCAATGCAACAGAATGACTTGACGAAAAGTTTGGTAGAGGCTTTTTTGTATTTGGCTCCTCAAGAGGGGTTATATCCCACTCATATTTCAAATATCACCCTGATGAGGGTAGATCATTCCACACAGCCGGTTGCTGTATTGCAAGAGCCTTCCATTGTTTTAGTCATTCAGGGTGTAAAACGAGCTTATATCGGAAAAGATATTTTTAAGTTTCAACAAGGCCAGTGTTTATTTATCTCAATTGCTATTCCTTTTGATTGCGATACGTTGGTTGAGCGTGAACCAATGCTTGCAATTGCGATTAAATTTGAACCTCAAATGATGGCTGAGCTGGCGACTAAAATGGATAAAGAGCAGCGACCACTTATAGAAGATTTTGATAACAAAGAGATAAAACTGAGCTGTGGTTTAAATATTATTGAAATGAACTCGGTTATATCTGATGTTGCTTTACGCTTGTTGAACTTACTTCGTTCCAAGCAAGATACTGCAATCTTAGGAGAGCAGGTGAAACGCGAACTTATTTATCGGGTTTTACAAGCTGGCGGTAGTGATTTTATCCAGAACCTTTCGGCTATTATGAGCCGAAGTGGAGTGATTTATACGATTTGTGAAATTATTCGAAGAGATTATTATCGTAACTTAACGGTTCAGGAGTTGGCTAAACAAGCAGGAATGAGCGTTTCGCTTTTTCATCAAGCTTTTAAGAAAGTTACCAACTATTCTCCATTACAGTACATCAAAATTACTCGGTTACATAAGGCACGTGATCTAATCCTAAATAACCAAATGGGCGTTGCAGAAGCTGCCTATGAGGTAGGATATGTGAGTGCCTCACAGTTTAGTCGAGAGTTTAAGCGGCTGTTTGGAGTTCCACCTAAATTATCAACAAACTAAAGTAAATCAACACGTCTTAAATATAAACCAAACATGGAGCATATCAATGAATCTTCCGACAACCATGAAAATTGTTGAAATTACGGTTCCTGGCGGACCTGAGGTTTTAAAACTTCAAGATTCAAATGTTCCGGTACCTCAAGCTGATGAGGTTTTAATTGAGGTTAAAGCCGCTGGAATTAACCGCCCTGACGTCTTACAGCGTATGGGGTTATATCCAATGCCTAAAGGGGTTACTCAAATCCCTGGACTTGAAGTCGCCGGAATAGTGGTTGCTGTGGGTGAGCAAGTGCAACAGTTTAAAGTCGGGGAAAAGGTTTGTGCTTTAACCAATGGTGGCGGGTATGCAGAATACTGTGCGGTAACTGCAACTCAAGTATTGCCAATACCTGAGAATTTATCATTTACTCAAGCTGCTGCGATTCCAGAAACATTCTTTACGGTTTGGGCAAATCTTTTTGATATTGGCCGTTTAAAGAAAGATGAAACTGCCCTGATTCATGGCGGTGCAAGTGGGATTGGAACCACTGCTTTAGCGATTTGCCATGCTTTAGGGATTAAAACTTTTGCTACGGTTGGTAGTGAAGATAAAGTTGAAGCACTCTCTGACTTAACCACAGCAATTAATTATAAAACCCAAGATTTTGAGCAGGAAATTTTGAACCATACTCAAGAACAAGGTGTTGATGTTATTTTGGACATTGTGGGTGGCTCTTATTTTCAGAAAAACTTAAATCTATTAAAACGTGATGGCCGACTTGTCATTATTGGCTTTATGGGAGGTCGAATTGCAAAAGAATTTGATTTACAAAAACTGATTTTAAAACGCGCAACGATTACAGGCTCAACGATGCGAGCGCGTAATAGCCAAGAAAAAGCACAGATTGCTCAATCTTTACATGAACATGTGTGGCCGTTATTGGAGCAAGGCAAGTGTTTACCACAAATCTATAAAACCTATGCTTTTTCAGATGTACAAAGTGCTCATGCATGTATGGAGCAGGGCGACCATATTGGAAAGATCGTTTTAGAGATGAATGCTTAATCTGATCTGTGACAGTTTAGGTAAATGACATGTTTGCCTAAACTGAAATTTTATAATTATTAATTGTGCCTATTTCTATATAAAAATTGCCAAATTCTATTGGCTTGTTGCACCTGTTTCTTGATCTGAATATACATTTACTAAGAAATAATAACTGTCTTAAAGCTGTTATTTCGCTCTTCAATTCTAAAGGATGGTAACCATGAATACCCCAGCATCAAATGATAAAAATCCAACTCCAGATTTAGCTGAAGATAATGCGTTCTTCCCATCACCATATTCACTGAGTCAATATACTTCTCCTAAAACAGATTACGATGGCACAACCTATCCAACGCCGTATGCGGGCAATAAAAAGGTTTTAATGATTGCAACTGATGAACGCTATATCCAGATGCAAAACGGTAAGTTCTTTTCTACCGGAAACCATCCAGTAGAAATGCTTTTGCCAATGTTCCATTTAGATAATGCCGGATTTGAAATTGATGTTGCGACACTTTCAGGTAATCCAGCCAAACTTGAAATGTGGGCAATGCCAAAGCAAGAACAAGTGGTATTAGATACTTTCCAGAAATATGCAGATAAATTAAAAAATCCGTTAAAACTTGCCGATATTTTAGAAAATGTAGTCGGTGAAAACTCTCCATATGCGGCTGTATTTATTCCGGGTGGGCATGGGGTATTAGCTAAGATTCCGCATAGCCTTGAAGTGAAGAAAGTTCTTAAATGGGCAGTTGAACAAGACAAATTTATTATTACGTTATGTCATGGTCCAGCTTCGTTACTGGCTGCCGCAGTAGATGAACAGCCTGAGAATTATATTTTTAAAGATTATCAAATTTGTGTATTCCCTGATTCGTTAGATAAGGGAGCGAATATTGATATTGGTTACATGCCTGGAGCTTTACCGTGGTTAGTCGGTGAAAACCTTGAAAAGCTCGGCGTGAAGATTTTGAACACTGGCATTACTGGTCAATGTCATCGAGACCGTAAATTGTTAACGGGCGATAGTCCGCTTGCTTCTAATAATTTAGGCAAACTTGCAGCTGAAACATTGCTGGCTGAAGTGAAGGATTAATTCACTAAAAGTGTGCGCCCTGCGGGACTCGAACCCACGTCGGTCGCTTAGGAGGCAACTGCTCTATCCAGTTAAGCTAAGGGCGCATAATTTTCTGATTATAAACAAAAAAGCCATTGCCGAGGCAATGACTTTTTATAGTTTTAAGTACAAGCTGTTAGATTACTGTTCTTTGGCATTGAGTACTTTAAACAAAATAAACATGAGAACGATCCAAATAGGAATCATCATCACTGATTCTTTAAAGCCCTGACTCCACATAATGTAGAGTACTACAGCAATAAAACCTAAAACCAGATAGTTACTAAACGGTGCCCAAAGTGCAGGAAAGTGAGTTTTTTGACCGAGTTTTTTCATTGCTGATTTAAACTTAAGGTGAGTCATACTGATCATCGCCCAGTTCAATACCAGTGCTCCAACAACAATGTACATTAAGTGGCTTAAAGCATCTTCCGGTACAAAGTAATTTAAAAGAACACAGCCAAAAATGAGTAATGCCGATAGCAAAACTGCTGGTACAGGTACACCTTGTTTATTTACTTTCTTGAAAATTTTTGGTGCATTGCCTTGTTGAGCTAAACCGTAAAGCATACGGCTATTTGCAAACATCCCACTGTTATAAACAGAGAGAGCAGCGGTTAAAATAATAAAGTTCAGTAAATGTGCAGCCCAACCAATACCCATTTGACTAAAAATCATAACAAATGGACTTTTATCGAGCCCGCCAAGATCTAATTGGTTCCACGGCACTAATGAAAGTAAGATCGCTAGTGAACCGATATAGAAAATCAAGATACGGAAAACAACTTGGTTAATTGCTTTTGGAATGGTTTTTTTCGGATCTTTTGCTTCTGCCGCGGCCATACCAATCAGTTCAATACCACCAAAGGCGAACATCAAGAAAGCCAACATATAGAAGAGGCCACTAAAGCCATTTGGAAAAAATCCACCATGAGACCAAAGGTTACTAAACGAAATGCTTGAACCTACATCTGCTGTAAATAGCAAATAAAGGCCAAAAACAATCATAGAGATAACCGCAGCAACTTTAATAATAGCGAGCCAGAATTCGGACTCACCATAAAATTTGACGTTTGTTAGGTTAATTGCCGTAATCACGACAAAGAAAAATAAGACAGACGTCCATGCTGGAATATGAGGCCACCAGTAATTAATATATTTGGCTACCGCGGTGAGTTCACTCATCGCAACCAGAACATAGAGCATCCAATAATTCCATCCAGCTAAAAATCCGGGAAATTTCCCCCAGTATTTATACGCAAAATGGCTGAACGATCCTGCAACAGGTTCTTCAACAATCATTTCTCCCAGGTGGCGCATAATTAAAAAAGCAATTAAGCCACCAATGGCATATCCTAAAATAATGGATGGTCCCGCAGATTGAATCACTTGCGCCGAGCCTAAAAATAATCCGGTACCAATTGCTCCACCCATAGCAATTAATTGGATATGTCGATTTTTTAGTCCTCGTTGAAGTGTAGAAGATTCGTTGGTCAAAGGTCTTCACTCACAATGAATAAGTAAATTATTCTAATAGATGGATTTATTTTAGCCTAGACTACAATTGAACAAGGGATGACTGTAAAGTAACCATAAAAAATATTTAAAATCATAAACTTGCTTTTAATCGTGTTAAATTGGTTGAAAAATCTTCCAAAAATATATTTTTTGATAGACTTTTTTTCTTATGATTTTGCTTTATTCGGTCATTGCAGGCATGAATTGAAATTTCCAAAATAAACCCGCGTCAATACGATTGATGTATAAAAGTAGAGTGCTATCTCTTGATCATAAAACGATTTAAGATGAAGCGAATGACTAAACAAGTCTGCTTGTTTTGAGATATAAAAACACAATAGTAAGGATAACAGTTGATATGAGCTTCGTACCGCAAATTAAAATTCCAGCAACTTACATGCGTGGTGGAACCAGTAAAGGTGTATTCTTTAAACTTGATGATTTGCCGGAAAAAGCTCAAGTTGCAGGTCAAGCAAGAGATCAACTCTTGCTACGTGTCATTGGTAGCCCAGACCCTTATGGAAAACAAATTGATGGAATGGGTGGAGCGACTTCGAGTACCAGTAAAACCGTTATTCTCGCCAAAAGTACACGGCCAGATCATGATGTCGACTATTTGTTTGGGCAGGTTTCAATAGATCAAGCTTTTGTAGACTGGAGTGGTAACTGCGGTAATTTGACAGCAGCGGTTGGTTCATTTGCAATTTCAAATGGTTTGGTTGATGCCGATCGTATTCCTGAAAATGGCCTCTGTACTGTTCGAATCTGGCAAAAAAATATTCAAAAAACTATTATTGCGCATGTACCTATCACCAATGGCCAAGTTCAAGAAACCGGAGACTTTGAACTAGATGGGGTAACTTTCCCTGCCGCTGAAGTTCAAATTGAGTTTTTAGACCCTGCCGATGATGGTGAAGAGGGCGGTGATATGTTCCCGACAGGGAATGTTGTTGACCAATTAGATGTTCCAGAAATTGGTAGTTTTCAAGCGACATTTATTAATGCTGGTATTCCAACCATTTTCTTAAATGCAGAAGATTTAGGCTACGAAGGTACTGAATTACAAGATCATATTAATGGTGATGCAGCAGCATTAGCACGTTTTGAAAAAATTCGTGCCTATGGTGCAGTTCAGATGGGCTTAATTAAAGATATTTCAGAAGCAGCCGCACGTCAGCACACACCAAAAATTGCTTTTGTCTCTAAACCAAAAAATTACGCAGCTTCAAGCGGTAAAAACGTTTCAGAGAACGATGTCGACTTACTTGTTCGAGCTTTGTCGATGGGCAAACTTCACCATGCCATGATGGGAACAGCAGCGGTAGCAATTGGTACAGCGGCTGCGATTCCAGGCACTTTAGTCAATTTAGCGGCTGGCGGCGGAGAGCGTGAAGCAGTACGTTTTGGACATCCATCTGGAACATTACGTGTTGGTGCCCAAGCTGAACTTACAAATGGCCAATGGGTAGTGAAAAAAGCCATTATGAGCCGTAGTGCGCGTGTGTTAATGGAAGGTTGGGTACGCATTCCGGGTGACAGTTTCTAAAAGTCATTTAAATGAAAAGCCTCTCTACCCTAGAGAGGCTTTTTTACTTCTGACATCCATAACTCATCACGCACTTTTTACAGTGAATCGTGTATGATGTAGCACATGAATGTTTCATCACATTCAATAAAATTTCTCTACTGATTTTATCGAGGCGACTGTGTCATCACTCTCTCAAGTTAATGCGGATGTTTTAAAACAAGCTCAACAACGTATTCAACAAGATTTATTGACGACACTGGCTGCATTCTCAATTCCCGAACCTTTAAAAAGCGCTGTACACCATGCAGTTATGCTCGGTGGAAAACGTGTGCGCCCGGCTTTGTGTTACGCTACAGCTTCTTTACAAGATAATCCAAATTTTGCGGCTGCTCGCCGTGCTGCGGTTGCTGTTGAACTCATCCATTGTTATTCCTTAGCACATGATGACCTGCCTTGTATGGACAATGATTTGCTTCGCCGTGGTCAGCCAACGTGTCATGTTGCATTTGGTGAAGATACCGCGTTACTTGCGGGTGACATTTTACAATCGATGGCATTTGAAGTTTTAGGGAGCCGTTTGTTTGATGAACAAGGGCAGGGAACCGATGCTGCAATTGTCTTAAAGCAAATTCAAATTTTAGCTACAGCTAGTTCTAAAATGGTTTGTGGACAGGTTTTAGACTTACAAGCCGAAGCTAAGCAAATTTCTCAAGACGAACTAGAGAATATTCACCGTAATAAAACGGGTGCGCTTATTCAGGCTGCTATTATGATGGGGGCAGTGACAATTTTCCCGGGAACTGATCAGGCAATTCCAAAACTACGTCAATACGGACAAGCGATTGGACTGGCTTTTCAGGTCCAAGATGATATTTTGGATATTACGTCGAGCACTGAAACTTTAGGCAAAACCGCTGGTAAAGACGAACAAGTACAAAAATCGACTTATCCTGCTTTAATGGGACTAGAGCAAGCACAGATTTATGCCAAAGAATTGCATGATCAAGCTTTCGAAGCTTTAGCGCATTTCGGTGAAAATGCAAAAGAATTAGTTGAGATTTCACAATTCCTGTTAGCTCGTACTAATTAATAAAAACATAAATCAATCTTCCTACTTCTATTCAGACTTAATGAATACAGGAGAAAAGAATGAATGGTGAACAGCTTCATCAACTCGCAATAGAGGCGGCGCGTAATCTCCCTTTTAGTGAGCAAACTCATCCATTTGGTCCAGAGTATGAAGTTTTTAAAATTTTAGAAAAAATGTTTATGCTGACAGTGGAAGTGTCTGGCGTAAAAATGATTAATGTCAAATGTGACCCTTATAAAAGTCAGGAATATCAGGAACTCTATCCATTTATTATTCCCGGCTATCACATGAATAAAAAACACTGGATTTCGATTAAACCGCATAAAAATTTAACAAGCGATTTTCTCCGAGATTTGATTCGCGACTCTTATGACTTGGTCGTAAAAAAGCTTCCTTTGAAAGATCAGAAAAGATTAAATAACCAATAATATAAAAGAAAAAACGGCGACATGATTGTCGCCGTTTTGATTTCAATGGCTTATTTGAAGCAATTAAATTAATTATGCTTTCCCATAATGCCACGAATTGTATTTAAAACATCGGCAGGTAACACAACAGTTTTGGCATTGCTTGATTTCGCCATATCTTGCATTGCTTTGACGTACTGTTCACCTAACAGGTAAGCAACAGGAATTTCTTTATCACCTACGGCACTTGTTACCATTTCAATCGCTTTTTGAGAAGCTTCTGCTAAAACAACCTGCGCTTCGGCATCACGGCGAGATGCTTCTAAACGACCATCTGCTTCTAAAATTGCAGCTTGTTTCTCACCATCAGCTTTGGTAACTGTAGCACGACGTTGACGTTCAGCAGCGGCTTGAGCTTCCATGGCAGCTTGCATGGTGGAAGATGGCTGAATATCTTGAATTTCTACTGTTTTTAAAGTGATACCCCAATCTGAAATATCATCAGAAATCGCAGCTTTCAGTTTAGCTTTAATGTGATCTCGTGAAGACAGGGCATCATCTAGATCCATTTCACCGACAATTGAACGTAGTGAAGTCTGTACAAGGTTTTGAATGGCCCATGTATAGTTTTCAATACCGTACACCGCTTTTTCAGGTGTAGTCAGATTGATATACGCCACGGCATTCATGAGTAATACAGCATTGTCACGGGTAATGACTTCTTGTGATGGAATATCAAGCACAATATCTTTAGTAGTGACTTTATAGGCCACGTCATCGATATAAGGAATAACGAAGTTAAGCCCCGGATTAAGCGTAGAATGATATTTTCCTAAACGCTGAACAATCCATTTATAACCTTGAGGAACAATACGTACCCCTTTAAAAATGGTAACAGCAACAAAAGCCAAAAAGGCTAAAACAATAATAGTACCAACTGGCATGAAAATAACCTCTCTTTATCTTTAATGTTTATGAAGTGCTGTGGGGCTGAACAATTAAGTCATTACCCGAAATATCAATGACTCGAACCCGATCACCGACCTTAACAGGGGTGGTGCTTCGGCAGTTCCATTCATCGGCCCCTAAAATAGGCATAGGGAAACGAACAATAATTTGGTCATGAGCAAGTTCGGTCTGAATCACCATACCAATTTGCCCAATAGTCGCTTCTCGAGGTAAACCTGCTTTAGTTTTATCAATAGATAAAGGCTTAATAAATTTAAACCAGAGAAGGGTACATAGCACCGATAACACAATCCACAGCACTATTTGAGTAGTAAGGCTGATATCTGGAAATAACCAATAGAAAAAGCAAACCATTATGGCTGCAATACCAAACCAGAGAGCGGCAAAGGCAGGGAGAATCAGCTCAGAAAGAATAAGTAAGATACCCAATACAAACCAGTGCCAAGGTTCTACAACAAACTCCATAGATCTGCTCTTTTATATGTCTTTATGATGGGTAAAAGTGATTTCATATCACTTTTACCACTGTAGCAGATGATGAAGAGTGTGGATAGAAAAAAACCACCTCAATTAAAATTTAGGGCGTGGTGCAGGCTTAAATGCGGCTGGAGATTTTTTGAAATTTGCAATTGCAGTTTCAATTTGGCGAATTTGACCTTGAGCAGCTTTTTCGCCTTCTAAAATAGCTTCATTACTTGATTTTAAATCGAGTGTACCTAAGTGCCCAACTTTAGGCTGAATCACCACGTTAGCTTGCTTTAACTCTTCATTAATACTTTGTTGACCCATAATATTAATGGTTTGATCAAGCAATCCCCACATATTCGCAGGTCGGTTTCCTGCCGGACGTGCAGAAATATCAACTGCAATCACAATATCAGCACCCATATCACGTGCTGTTTTGACCGGAATTGGGCTAACCAATCCGCCATCTACATATTTCTGCTTACCAATGGTTGCAGGTACAAACACATTTGGAATACTGCATGATGCGCGAACAGCTTGTCCTGCATTACCTTTAATAAAGTCTGCTTTTTGGCCATTATCAAGACGAGTTGCTACCGCTGCAAAACGGATTGGGAATTTCTCAATAGGCTTGTTACCCACGTTACGGTTAACATAGTCCTGTAGCTTTTGCCCAAGAATAATACCTTGGCGATTCAGGGTTAAATCGCGAATATCAGACTCTTGCAATTTAAGCGCAAGATTTTGGAGTTGATAAGGCGTTTGTCCACTGGCATAGATACTGCCTACAAAGCTACCGGCACTTGTACCCGTAACAATTTTCGGTTTAATACCATGTGATTCTAAAACCTTGATAACACCAATATGTGAAAATCCTTTTGCTCCACCGCCACCCAATGCAAGTGCGATCACTGGTTCGCGCGCTTTAACTGAAGTGGTCGGTGTTGGTGTTTTGCTGAACTTATCACAGCCAAATAGGGCTAAAGAGATAAATCCGATACTGGCAAATTGAGCAATTTTCATCTTCGAAAAACAATCTATGGCAAGATAAATTAAGATGGCCCATCAGACCAGATTCGTTCAATTTTTGCTAGGTTTTTTTCACAAGATTTTGTAAAGGCTCTGCAAGCCAATTACGATTTTTCGGTGATATTTTTCCTTCATAACGTTCAAAAATCTTGGCGAGATCTTCATCATAATTTCCGCTTGGAGTTAAATAGCCTAAGCAGTGAATAGTCTTACGGTCATAATCAAAAGAAAACATCACAATAGGAATATTGGCTTTTGCAGCAATATGGTAAAAACCACTCTTCATTTTTTTTGCTTTCTTACGTGTGCCTTCTGGCGCCATTCCAATCCAAATCTTGTCATACTGTTGAATAGTCGCAACGACTTGTTCAGTCAGACCATTGGCCGAGTCACGTTTTACAGGAATAACGCCCGCCCAATCTAAAACCCGTTTAAAAGGTGGCTTAAATAAACTGTCTTTACCTAGCACCGTAATTTGAATACCGAGTCCAAAAATGGCAAGAAAACCATACCAGCCATCAATATTGGAGGTGTGGGGAGAAATAATGGCTACAGCTTTAGGAAAGTTGGGAACTTCACCTTCTATAGTCCAGCCTTGTGCCAAAAAGAGTTTTTTAAATAATGCTCGACTTAAAGCATTACCACGTTGGGGAACCTGAGACGGTAGATTAGGGAAATGTTGTTCCATATTTTTAAGTTTTAAATCATCCTTTGTTTTATCTTAATCTTTTGAAATCTGCGCTTCATTGGCAAAATGTAAGACCACGCATGGTATTTCATGTTATTACCGCACAAATAAATAAAAGTAGGTATATATGTTCCGACAGCAAAATCTTTATCTTTTGCTCTTTTCCTTATATTGGGCACAAGGTTTGCCTGTAGGTTTTATGACGCATGCCTTACCTGTCATATTAAGAGCTCAAGGTGTATCTCTTGCCCATATTGGTGGTTTTGGGCTGCTCATGTTGCCTTGGTCAATCAAAATATTTTGGGCGCCGTGGGTAGATCGACATGCTATCTCGCATTTAGGTCACTATCGTAGCTGGATTTTACCTGCTCAGTTTTTGACGGTGGGTGTACTTTGTATTTTATCTTTTTTCCCTATACAAGTTTTAGATCAGCCTCTTTATCTCTTTATATTTTTTATTACGCTGTTATTTATGAACTTAACAGGCGCAACTCAAGATATCGCGACCGATGCTTTAGCGGTCAATTTATTGCAACACGATCAGCAACATTGGGGAAATACTTTTCAAGTTGTAGGTTCACGACTTGGTTTTATTGTGGGCGGGGGAGCCGTGTTATGGTGCCTAGACTGGTTATCATGGCAGCCGACTTTTCTATTATTAGCCGCTTTAGTCTTTATTAATACCTTACCTATTTTACTATTTAAAGAGCCATCTCATACTTCTCATTCACCTCATCAATATAGCCAACCAAGTCTAGTTACAAAGATTAAAGCTTACTTGGGGTACTTCTCTCAAAATAAGGAACTTCGTTCTTGGTTAATCGTCCTTATAACTTTTAAGGTTGCAGATGGTTTAGCCGGGCCATTACTTAAACCTTTAATGGTGGATATGGGTTTAAGTTTTACTCAGATTGGTATTTACATCACCATGCTTGGGGCTGTTGCTGCTTTATTGGGGGCACTTAGTGCTGGCTGGATGTTAAAACATATTTCTAGGTCTACAGCATTAATGGCTTTTTCAATATTAAAAATTATGAGTTTAGGGGGCTATGTGTATTTGGCTTATGCTTATGAACAAAAGGTAAAGATAAATGTATGGCTTATCTATGCCGTAAATGCCCTGGAAGATGCCTTTGCTGCCATGCTACTGGTCGTGATGTTAACTTTGGTTATGCATTACAGTCGAAAAAACTATGCAGGTACCGATTTTACTTTTCAGGTTTCAGTCATGGCGACAGTCAGTGGTGGTCTTTATAGCTTTAGTGGAGTCATTGCAGATGCGTTTGGTTATTTCCATTATTTGATAGCTATTGTCAGTATTGCGGTACTCTTTTTAATTCCTATTTACTTATGGAAAGCTGCCAAAACTGTATAAAAAATAATATTAAGTAGATGAAATAAAGAGACTTAAATATAACTAAGCTGCACTAAAAAATCATACTTATATTTTTAGCCAATCTTTTAAAAATGTATATTTTTGGCTATTTAAATGGCTTATTAATTGTGCCATTTTGTTTGGAAAGCAAAAGGAAGCTGCAAGGAGAGAAGTGGATGCAAATAACAAGAAAAATCATGTGAATCAAATAAGACTGGCAAAAAAATATTCATTTAGATTGGATATTAGCCTAAAGTCTAAAAAAGAATAATGAAATAATGATTTAATCATTCTATAAGATAAGAGAGTTGTGTAGGATTCGTTACAACATGAAGTTAAGGTAAAGGTTCTGTAAACCAAAAAGTAAATGCTGATTCTTTTGGACCGGAATTTTTAATCTTACCCAGCGTTAAAATTGGTTTTGATTGCGGTAATAAAATTAATGCAATCAAATTTGGAGGATGGTTGATTCTTTAGTGCTTAATGGTCACACGAGTCAACTTGGCATGGACAGGCAGCATAAAATATATTTTTAGGAGTCTTTGATGGATCTATTCCTTAATCGTAAATCGTTTGTTGTTAAAAGTTTAGCTATTACAGTAACAGCTTTAATGATGAGTGGGGCAAATGCGGCAACTTCTGATAAAGAGGAAATTCGAAAGCTTCGTCAAGAAGTTGAAGCATTAAAAGCATTAGTTCAAGAACAACGTCAAGTACAGCAACAACAGCAACAAGTACAGCAGCAACAGCAAGTACAGTTAGCTGAAGTAAAAGCGCAACCTCAACCTGTGGCAGCACCTGCTTCTCCATTAGCAGGATTTAAATCTAAAGCTGGCGCTGATGTGAACCTTTATGGTTTTGTTCGTGGCGATGCTAACTATATTATTGAAGGTGCAGATAACGACTTTGGTGATGTAAGTAAGTCAGACGGTAAAACACATGATAAATTACGTGCGACTGCTAAAACAACACGCCTCGGTTTAGATTTTAATACACCTGTTGGAGACGACAAAGTTGGTGGTAAAATCGAAGTCGATTTTGCTGGTTCAACCACAGATTCAAATGGCTCATTGCGTATTCGCCATGCTTATTTAACCTATAACAACTGGTTGTTTGGTCAAACGACTTCAAACTTCTTATCTAACCATGCACCAGAAATGATCGACTTCTCGACAAACATTGGTGGTGGTACTAAACGTGTACCTCAAGTACGCTATAACTACAAACTAGGCCCAACTACACAATTATTTGTTTCTGCTGAAAAAGGTGATAGTACTACTTCGGTAACAGGTGATAGTATTAAGTATAGCCTACCAGCATTAACTGCTAAAATCACTCAAGGCTATGCAGAAGGCAGAGGTTCTGCTTCAGCTCGTGTTCTTGTAGAAAATTATAAATCACAACTTGCTGATGATGATAAAACTGGTTGGGGCGTTGCAGTTGGTACTGACTTTAAAGTGTCTGATCCTTTAAAACTCTTTGCTGACGCATCATATGTTGTGGGTGATAATAGTTACTTGTATGGTAGTAACTCTCCATACGCAGTAGATGGGAATTCTATTGAGCAAAATGAATTTGTAGCAGTACAAGTGGGTGGAACTTATAAGATTTTACCTAACTTACGTTCTACTTTAGCGTATGGTGCTCAGTTCTCTGATGATGGCACTGATTATGCGAGATTAAATGCCTCTGCAAATGAAAAAGTTCAACAAGCATGGATCAACTTTATCTATACGCCAGTTAAACCAATTGATTTAGGCGTTGAGTATGTAAACGGTAAGCGTGATACCTTTGCTGGTAAGTCTTACAAAGATAACCGTGTTGGTTTAATGGCTAAATATAGTTTCTAATAACGATTTTTAGCTAAAAATAGAAAAGACGAGGTTAAACTTAACCTCGTCTTTTTTTATTTGTTAAATTTAAAAAATAATAATGAAATAAGGCCTCTAAATTAGATCATTTTTTATTTAAGTCATTTTTAAGTTTCAATTTCTACATTAAAGCATCATAAAAAGATTGTAGTCACTCACGATGCTGAATTTTTTTTCAATATTAAGAAATAAACAGATTTCTCTGTTTATGTTTAATCTCATTATAGCCATTTGGCTAGGTGCAATTTTAAATATTGGTTTTTATCATCAAGTCCATACTTTAACTCCATATTTTGGAGTAAAGGCTATTTTGTTTTTAGCTGCTACTCTCGTAATTCTTGTTGCTACCTATTATGCGGTTTTACAAATCTTAAATTGGAAATGGACTGCCAAAATCTTTGCAATTTTATTGATATTTATTGGTGGCTTTAGCTCTTATTTTGTAAACACATTGGGTGTCATTATTTCACCCGACCAAATTCAAAATATGGTGCAGACCGATGTTTCGGAAGTTACCGATCTAATCTCTTTACGCTTTGTTTTATGGACAATTTTTTTTGTTATTTTACCCATTTTTTTAATTACTCAAGTTAAATTTAAACAAGAAAAAGTATCACGGTTGTTATTGAAGAAAGTATTTTCACTGGTAGCTTCATTTGCAGTGGTCGGTGTTTTACTTTTTACCTACTATGTCGATTTCGCTGCAATATTTCGTGAACATCGTGATTTAAAAGGGATGATTTCACCGCAAAATAGTATTTCATCGCTTATGTCTTACTATCATAAGAAGGCTCCGAAGAAAAATCTGCCTCTTGTGATATATGGACAAGATGCTCATCAAGTTCAGCGCGTCCAAAAGAACCTCCCTAAGTTAATGATACTTGTTGTGGGTGAAACGGCACGTGCCGAAAGTTTCTCTCTAAATGGGTATGCAAAAAATACGAATCCGGAGCTTTCTAAACAAGATATTTTCAACTTTTCGCAAGTGAGCTCATGCGGTACGGCAACAGCAGTTTCTGTGCCATGTATGTTCTCGGGTATGCCACGTGTAGATTATGATGAGCAATTAGCCAGTCACCGCGAAGGTTTACTAGATATTGCAAAACGTGCGGGTTACCAAGTGACTTGGATTGATAATAACTCGGGTTGTAAAGGTGCATGTGATCGTGTTGAACAATACCAGATTCCAGAAAACTTAAAGAAAAAATGGTGTAAAGATGGCGAATGTTATGATGACATTCTCATTGACAGCTTAAAGCAGTATTTGGCTACTATTGCCAAAGATGATGATCGCCCACGTTTGATTGTTTTGCATCAGGTGGGTAGTCATGGACCTGCATATTACAAGCGTGCGCCTGAGGCATATCAACCCTTTAAACCGACTTGTGATACGAATGCGATACAGGGCTGTTCGCAAACCGAATTGCTAAATAGTTATGATAATACAATCGTATATACAGACCATGTATTAAGCCAAATGATTAATACTCTAAAAGAAATATCAAAATATCAGACAGGTTTATGGTATTTATCTGATCATGGCGAATCAACCGGAGAACATGGTTTATATTTACATGGTTCACCTTATGCAATCGCACCGAGCCAACAAACACATGTACCAATGATTATGTGGTTCTCTGAAAGTTGGAAACAACATAATCTTGCTCAAGTGAATTGTTTAAGCCAACAAACTAAACAAAAGTTAAGTCAGGATAATTTATTCCCAAGTTTGTTAAGTTTGCTGGATGTAAAAACTCAGGTCATCAACCCTCAACTGGACATGTTGCACTCTTGTGCCCATGTAAACTAAAGCGAGCCTAGAACATGACAAAAATCTTGATGATTGAAGATGATTTTATGATTGCAGAATCAACGATCACGTTGCTGCAATATCATCAATTTGAGGTGGAATGGGTCAATAACGGTTTAGATGGTTTGGCTCAATTGGCGAAGACTAAATTTGATCTTATTCTTTTGGATTTAGGATTGCCTATGATGGATGGTATGCAAGTTTTAAAGCAGATCCGTCAAAGAGCAGCAACACCAGTATTAATTATTTCTGCTCGAGATCAATTACAAAACCGTGTCGATGGTTTAAATTTGGGTGCAGATGATTATTTAATTAAACCTTATGAGTTTGATGAGTTGCTTGCCCGTATTCATGCCTTACTACGCCGTAGTGGAGTAGAAGCTCAACTTGCGAGTCAAGATCAATTATTAGAAAGTGGTGATCTGGTTTTAAATGTTGAACAGCATATTGCGACGTTTAAAGGCCAACGCATTGATTTATCAAATCGTGAATGGGCAATCTTAATTCCACTTATGACTCACCCAAATAAAATCTTTTCTAAAGCCAACTTAGAAGATAAGTTATATGATTTTGATAGTGATGTGACCAGTAATACTATTGAAGTATATGTTCACCATTTAAGAGCGAAGCTGGGTAAAGATTTTATCCGAACCATCCGAGGACTGGGCTACCGTTTGGGGCAATCATAATTTAAAATTTCGGGACTTCATAAAAGTGCATTATTCATTAAAAAAACGACTGATTTGGGGCACCTCAATTTTCAGTGTCATCTTAGGTTGTATTTTAATTTTTAGTGCTTATAAGGTTGCACTTCAAGAAGTCGATGAAATTCTAGATACTCAAATGAAGTATTTAGCGGAAAGAACAGCTGAGCACCCTTTAAAAACTGTAAGCAGTAAGTTTGATTTTCATAAAACTTACCACGAAGAAGATCTGTTTATCGATATTTGGGCTTATAAGGATCAGGCCCATTTGTCTCATCATTTACATTTGCTGGTTCCACCTGTTGAGCAAGCGGGATTTTATTCTCATAAAACCGCTCAAGGTATAGTCAGAACTTATGTTTTACCTTTGAAGGATTACCAGATTCAGGTCAGTCAGCAAGAGAGGGTTCGTGAAGCTTTCGCTTGGGAGCTTGCGGGCAGTATGTTTATTCCGTATTTAATTATTTTACCTTTTGCAATATTTGCTTTAGCAGCCATTATTCGTCGTGGTTTAAAACCAATAGATGATTTTAAAAATGAGTTAAAAGAACGCGATTCCGAAGAACTCACCCCAATTGAAGTACATGATTATCCTCAAGAGCTTTTACCTACTATTGACGAAATGAACCGTCTTTTTGAGCGCATTTCTAAAGCGCAAAATGAACAGAAGCAATTTATTGCCGATGCTGCTCATGAATTACGAACACCTGTGACTGCATTGAACTTACAAACCAAGATTTTGCTAAGTCAGTTCCCCGAGCATGAATCATTGCAAAACTTAAGCAAAGGTTTGGCACGTATTCAGCATTTGGTGACTCAGCTTTTAGCATTGGCAAAGCAAGATGTAACTTTAAGTATGGTCGAGCCTACTGGATATTTTCAACTCAATGATGTGGCATTAAATTGTGTGGAGCAGTTGGTCAACTTGGCTATGCAAAAAGAAATCGATTTAGGTTTTGTTAGAAATGAACCCATCGAAATGCATAGTATTGAACCTACTGTACATTCGATTATTTTTAATTTAATTGATAATGCAATTAAGTACACCCCACATCAGGGTGTTATTAATATTTCAGTTTATACCGATCCAGATCACTACGCATGTATTCAAATTGAAGATAGCGGTGCAGGAATAGACCCTGAAAATTACGATAAAGTCCTTAAGCGTTTTTATCGCGTGCATCACCATCTTGAGGTGGGAAGTGGCCTAGGTTTATCTATTGTAGATCGTGCAACTCAAAGGCTTGGTGGGACTTTAACTCTCGATAAGAGCTTAGAGCTTGGCGGTCTTTCTGTATTAGTGAAATTACCTAAAGTCTTACATTTACATGAAACAAGAGCGTGATTACGTAAGCTCTTGTTTCACTTGTTTTTCGAACTCAAAACGATGAATACAAATCGCATAAAATAAAATATTTATTGCCCAAACGACCCAGCCTGTCCATAAGTTATGGCTTAGGAAATGTGCTCCTCGCATCATTTGCGCCCAACCCATCATGAAACCTAATAAAATACCGGATAATAAATAAAAGTAAGCACGTTTAGGTTGTTCAAGACGATAAACAAAATAACCTGTCATTAAAATAAAACCTGCACTTGCATGACCGCCTGGAAAACAATGGCCATGTTTAGCGCTAAAGTCCCAAATATAGCTTCCTAAAGTATTAGGATGAACCATATTCCAAGGGCAGGCGTGAGCAGATTGTGACTTTATTAGGCCAACTATACTGCTACCGAGCATACTGACAAAAAACATATAGCCATATTGCCAGCGATAAGGTTTTAATTTTTTTAATTTAAATGACGCAAGCCATAAACCAAAAAAGATAACATAAACGGCGGTGATGATTTGTTTTACAATTTCATGATTAAGCCTTTCAAGATACCAATTGTCCCGATTGAAAAAATGACCTGTTGAATCAATCCAAGGCTGGATGAGGTACATATCAATTTTCCCACCGACTGGAAATACAAATAGAAGAATAAAAAAACTGAAAAAAAGAAAGAGAATATTAATTTGAAAAAAAAGTTTTTGATTAGTCATTCTGATGCAATATCAATCGACAATAGGTGTGACTAATTACATAAAATTAACCTTAAATTGCTCTTAAACTATACTGGTGAAAGAAGTTCAATTTTCCATAAAAAATAAAAAAGCGACGAATAGTATCGTCGCCTTAAGCACTTTAGAAAGTATTAAAACATACCTTCTTCAGAGTTTGCTGAGATCTTATGAATAGATAAGTCTGCACCACGGAACTCATCTTCTTGAGATAGGCGAATGCCTATGGTCGCTTTAAGGATGCCATAAACAATGAAACCGCCAGCCAGTGCAATAGCAATCGCGAGTGCTGTACCGATGAGCTGAGAGATGAATGATACGCCGCCTAAACCACCTAGCCATTTTTGACCAAAAATACCTACGGCAATACCACCAAATGCACCGCATACACCATGTAGCGGCCAGACACCAAGAACGTCATCAACTTTGAGTTTGTTTTGTGTATAGGTGAATAGATACACGAACATGGCACCCGCTGAACCACCAATTACAAGTGCACTGACTGGATGAACAATGTCAGAACCTGCGCAAATAGCGACTAAACCCGCAAGTGGACCGTTGTGTAAGAAACCAGGGTCATTTTTTCCAATCGCATTTGCTGTAATCGTTCCGCCGACCATTGCCATAAGTGAATTAATCGCAACGAGACCGGAGATTGCATCAACACGCTGAGCACTCATCACGTTAAAGCCAAACCAGCCGACAATTAAAATCCATGAACCAAGCGCCAAAAATGGAATAGAAGAAGGTGGGTGAGCACTTACACGACCATCTTTCTTATAACGGCCAGAACGTGCGCCCAACAAAATGACAGCAGCAAGTGCTATCCAACCGCCCATAGCATGTACTACGACTGAACCGGCAAAATCATGAAAAGCTGCGCCAAAAGTTGTTTCTAACCACTTTTGCAGACCGTAGTTGCCATTCCAGACCATTCCCTCGAAGAACGGATAAACCAGTGCAACCAATGCGAGTGTGGCAATCGCTTGTGAACGCATTTTTGCGCGTTCTGCAATACCGCCAGAAATAATGGCAGGAATGGCCGCAGCAAAAGTGAGTAAAAAGAAGCAACGCATAAGGTTATAACCATGATCATTGGATAAAACCGTACCATCATGAAAGAAGTGCTGACCATACGAAATGTAGTAGCCAACAAAGAAATATGCGATTGCGGAGAGGGCAAAGTCAGTCAGAATTTTACTAAGCGCGTTCACCTGATTTTTGTGGCGAACTGTACCAAGTTCCAAGAATGCAAAACCTGCGTGCATGGCAAGAACCAAAACTGCACCAAGTAATAAGAAAAACAGATCTACATTTTGCATAGCATGCTCGAAAAAAGTGCTAAATTCCATTTTGGAACAAATCTGGGTCTGTAAATTGCACCAAAATAGATTTAAGGAATCTAAAAACCTAAGTTTGTCGAAACAAACTCAATTGCATAAAAGTGAATATGCAATAAGCGCACCAATTTGGATTGAAATAGAGGATTTTGGCGATAAATGGTGCGTTGATTTATTCAAGATAGGGCAATAAGGGCGCTTTTTACGTTACAAGTCATCTAATATGTTGATAAATTGATCTGAAAGAGATCATTATTAAATTTTTAAAAATTATCTATATTTAATTAATGATCAGACCAAACCTCTTGAGCAACTTCAATAAATGCTTTTACGGCTGGACTGATGTGTTTCTTATTTTTTACTGCAAGACCAATAGAACGTTTAAGGTTTGGTTTAAATGGGCGTTTAACTACGTTTGGATAAAGCGAGAGTAGCTCTTTGGTGATCACCATATCAGAGACAATCGAAATCCCTAACTGGTTGTGGACCATACTGACAATACTTAGAATTTGTGAAACATAAAATTTGATATCTGGTTTGACATTAAAATTTTTTAAAATTAATTCGACCTGATGTCGACTACCCGCCATTGTCATAATGAAAGAACAATTTTCTAGCTGTGCTGGATCAATATAGAGTTGTTGGGCGAGCGGGTAACCACTCGGAATTAGGGCCACAAAACGATCTTCAATTAAGGGAAATGTATCAAAACGCTCATCTGGCATAATCAAAAAACCAACTTCGATGCGTCGCTCTAATAACCACTGAGCAACTTCTTTATCTTCACCTTCATCGATATAAATTTCGATTTTAGGGTAGCGTTGCCGAAAGGTTTCTAAAATTTCAGGCAATAGATAAATAGAGGATGAAGCTCCAAAAGAACCAATACGTAATGTGCCTTCATTTAAACCATGAATGGCAGCTACTTCTTTTTCTAAGGTATCGGAAATACTCAACAGCTCTTTTACATGGGTTAATAACTGCTGACCTGTCGTCGTCAGCTCAATATCGCTTTGAGTTCTTGAAATCAGGTTAATGCCCCATTGTTGTTCTAATGATTTAAGCGCATGGGAAACTGCCGACTGTGAAATTCCCAGCTTTTCTGCGGTAGCTGTAAAGCTTTTTAGTTCAGCAATGAGTGCGAAAATTTCAAGCTGGGTAAATGTCATGTTGTACTTATTATGAGTAAAAACTCATTTTATCATGAGTTTTCATTATCTTTAATATATGAGTAAGCCAAGTTAGTTCCCAAACTAGCAAGCCTCAACAAAACTCGAGTAAAGAAATGAATAGTATTGTTTTATCTCTTTTTCCTTTAGTTGCATTAATTGCATCGGGATACTTATTTAAAAAATATCGTTTTTTTAGCGATGAGTTTTGGGCTGGGGCAGAGAAGCTGAATTATTATATTTTATTTCCAGCTTTGCTTTTTAGTACGCTATCGACCGCAAAAATTGATTTACAAAGCTTGAGTACAGCCATTATTGCGATGTTAATTGTGGTTTTAGCAGTGACCGCTTTTTTATACATACTTCGAATGTTTTGGCACATACCACCCGCACGTTTTGGTGTGCATGTACAAAGTATGGTTCGCTTTAATACCTATATTGGTTTGGCTTTAGTCACTTCGCTTTTTAAAAGTGAAGGAATGGCAATTCTGGCAATTTTATTGGCGCTTTGCATTCCGCTTGTGAATGTTATTTCGGTGCTTGCTCTAACCTCTAAAGAACACATGGCAATTAAACCTGTTTTGATTGCTCTTCTTAAAAATCCTTTAATTGCATCGTGTGTAGTCGGGGCAGCAGTCAATGCACTTCATATCCCAATTTGGGAAGGTTTTGCTCAGTTTATTAAGCTTTTTTCAGTGTCGAGTTTGCCACTAGGGTTGTTATGTGTTGGCGCAGCTTTGCAGTTTATGCAAATTAAAAAAGACATTGTGGTGTTGGTAGCAGACACATTTGCTCGACTTTTAGCAGTGCCTGCTTTGGCTTACACGGTCTGCATATGGTTTGGTTTACCAAGTTTACAAACACAAATTTTAGTTATTTTCTTTGCGCTACCGACTGCTTCTGCTTCATATATTTTAACTAAGGTTTTGGGTGGTGATAGTCAGCTTATGGCAGCCGTGATTAGCTTTCAAACTTTATGCGCCGCCGTGACTTTGCCATTAGTGATTTGGTGGATTTCTTAAGATATAAACTTTAGTTAAGTCGTGTTTTATTTTCTAAAAATGAATAGGCTGATTCTGACTTAAAGAATGCTGGCTACCTTCCTCATATAATTATTGCTACACTTTTTTCTTTTTCGGGTGGATGAGTATGTCCTTTGATCTCAAAGTGAGCTTGCAGCAAAGGTCTGAACCATCTGCACAGCAGAAAAAACTGAATCACCTGATTGATAAAATAGAACAGCAAAAAGTTAGCCTGAGCGCTTGGCAAAATGCACAAGCTGAGATTCAACAGCACATACGACAAAAACTGATGCCTGTGTATAGCGATTTGCATGCGGTGCTATTTCAACAGTTAGAGCAACTTTGGAATATATTACATAGCCATGAGTTTTCCAAAGCAGACATACAACAACTGGATGAAAAAATTGCCCAGCTTGCACAAATGTTGAAGCGCTCAAAAATGTTATCTGCTGAACAGGTGGATTTAGTGAAGCAGATCGATAACTTTTATCAGCAACATGCAGCGGAATCGGCAAAAAAGAATAGAAAAGCTCAGTCAATAAAATCTGAATATGAAGAAAGCGTTGATCAAGGTTTAGAGTTAGAAGAAGACTTTGAACGGTATGCGGCTGAGCAACAACAAGCGCGGAAACAAGCTAAACAGCAAAGACAGCAACAAAAACGTGAACAAGCTGAGCAAATGGCAGCCCAGTCACTCAAAACAGTTTATTTAAAAATTGCCGCGATGATTCACCCAGACCGTGAGCAAGATGAAACTAAAAAAGAAGAAAAAACTGAGTTGTTCCAACAAGCAAGTCAGGCCTATGAAAAACAGGACTTGTTTTACTTACTCAAACTCCAGTTACAGCTTGAACAGAATAAAGGGCTAGGCGCTAAAGAGTTATCTGCTGAGCAGTTGCGGTTTTATAAACTGGCTTTGGATGCACAAAGTCAGCAGCTTGAAAGTCAAATTGCTGAGATTTTAGATTCTTTTCAGTTAGCCAAGAATGTGAAAGTAGAGCATGTACATATTAGTGATGTGTATAAAGCTGTAGATGCTGATTGTGCTGAGCTAAAGCAGCAGTTGAAGTGGGAAAAGGAACGTTTAAAGCATATGAAAAAGGTAAGTGGGGTGGAAATGCTGTTGGGGCATGGGGTGCTTTAATCAGTTTCTAGTTTTTATGTGCAGCCATGAGATTACCGATGATTTGATAAGGTATAAATTCTGAAATAGGAAATCGTTGAGATTGGATTTTTTATAAAATATAGTGTGGAAATTATAAAAATTAAAAGATCGGATTTATGAATGAAAAATTTATTCAATTATCAAAAGAACTTAAACATAGACCTATTTTAGAGAAGGCTTTAGGTTATTTTCCTAACTTACCTTTAGTTGCTATCGATTGTGGCTGTGGCGCTGGCAATGAATCTGCTTATCTACTCTCAAAGGGATTTAATGTTCATGCTTTTGATATTTCAATTGATGCGCAAAAAGTCTGTAATGAGCGATTCAAAGATGACTCTAAATTTATTTTCTATCATGAATCTTTTGAAGACTTTAATTTCCCGTCTGCAAGCTTAATTATTGCTTCATCAAGTCTGTTCTTTTGTAACCCAAGTTATTTTTATAGCGTAATTAAACGAATGATAAATGCTCTTTCTGAAGGTGGAATTCTTGTAGTTGATTTATTGGGAATTTATGATGAGTGGGTTATTAGAGAACCTACAAAATTTATAGGATTTACTTATCAAGATATAGCTGATTTATTCTTATGTGATTTTAATCTGCTGTTTCATAAAGAAATTAATGAAAATTTACCTTTATTGGAAGGTTATATAAAAACATGGCATCTTCATATGCTGATTCTACAGAAAAGTGATTTTTAAATATAGAAAACCCAGAACCTGCTTGCACAGATTCTGGGTTCATTTAACTAATTAAATTAAAGCGCAGCAATTTGCTCCATATTCGCTTTAACTTTATCTAACTGCGCAGCAAACTCAGCAAGCTTCGCTTTTTCACCTTCAACAACCGCTGCTGGTGCTTTAGAAACAAAGCCTTCATTTGCAAGTTTATTTGCAATTTGGTCGTGTTGCTTTTGGATTTTATCCAAGTCTTTTTGCAAACGGCCAAGCTCAGCTTTAGGGTCAATTAAGCCTTTCATTGGTACAAATACCGATGCATGACCTACAACACTTGAAGAAGAAAGCGGTGGTTCTTGGTCTTTACCTAAGAACTCAATACTTTCGACTTTAGCCAATGCTTTGAACAATGCTTCAATACGAGTAATTTGTTCACGTTCAGCATCAGAAATGTTTTGAAGTAATACTGGTAATAAACGCGCATTACCTAAGCCCATTTCACCGCGAATGTTACGTACCGCACCAATCAAACCTTGAAGCCATTGCATATCTGCTTCAGCTTGTTCATTGATTTTTGCTTGCTCAGGAATAGGGTATTGAGCAGTCATAATCGTTGGGCCGCCTTGACCAAGCATTGGTGCAAGTGTTTGCCAGATTTCTTCTGTCAAATATGGCATTAATGGATGAGCCAAACGTAATGAAGCTTCCATGACTGCAAGCAATACACGGCGTACTTCAGCTTTACGCTCTTCTGAAACTTCTGCATCGTTTAGAACTGGTTTAGTTAACTCAACGTACCAGTCACAGTACTCATTCCAGATAAAGTCGTAAATCGCTTGGGCAGCAAGGTCTAAACGATATGTTGCAAACGCTTGGTGTACAGCAGCTTCAGCTTTTTGCAGACGGCTGATAATCCATTGTTCTGGAAGTTCCCAAAGATCAGGACGAGCGTCGGTACCAACAGTTTGGCCTTCAACATTCATCAGAACGAAACGAGTTGCGTTCCAGATTTTGTTACAGAAGTTACGGTAACCTTCAACACGTTTTAAGTCGAACTTGATGTCACGACCAGTGTTTGCAAGGGCACAGAACGTGAAACGAACTGCGTCAGTACCGTAAGCATTAATGCCTTCTGGGAATTCTTTACGCGTTGATTTTTCAATCTTCGCAGCATCTTTCGGGTTCATGAGGCCAGTCGTACGTTTTGCGACTAAGCTTTCTAAATCAATACCGTCAATCAAGTCTAATGGGTCAAGAACGTTACCTTTAGACTTCGACATTTTCTGACCTTCACCATCACGTACCAAGCCGTGAACGTAAACCGTCTTAAATGGAATTTGAGATGAACCATCTTCATTTTTCATGAAGTGCATGGTCATCATGATCATACGGGCAACCCAGAAGAAGATAATGTCAAAACCAGTCACCAACACGTCAGTCGGGTGGAAAGTTTTGAGTTCAGGCGTTTGTTCTGGCCAGCCTAGCGTTGAGAATGTCCAAAGTGCAGATGAGAACCATGTATCAAGTACGTCTTCGTCTTGTTTAAGCTCAATATCAGCCGCGATGTTATTTTTCGCGCGAACTTCTTCTTCGCTACGGCCAACATAGATGTTGCCATCAGCATCGTACCAAGCTGGAATACGGTGACCCCACCAAAGCTGACGTGAAATACACCAGTCTTGAATGTCACGCATCCATGCCATGTACATGTTGCTGTACTGCTCTGGAACAAACTTAATACGACCATCTTGAACCGCTTCAATTGCAGGCTCTGCAAGAGGCGCAATTTTTACGTACCATTGGTCAGTTAATAATGGCTCAATAATCACGCCTGAACGGTCACCGCGTGGCGCTTTTAAGTCATACGGTTGGATTTGGTCTAACCAGCCTTCAGCTTCCGCTTGAGCAACTAATTTTTTACGTGCTTCGAAGCGCTCTAAACCAGCGTAGTCTGCAGGTGCAGTAATGGTTTTAGAAATTTGTTCACCAGCTTTGGCAATATATTCAAACTCACCTAAAACTTCGGCGTTTTTGTTGAAGATATTAATGATTGGCAAGCTATTGCGTTTACCTAACTCATAGTCGTTAAAGTCGTGAGCAGGAGTGATTTTTACACAGCCAGTACCGAAGTCTTTTTCAACGTAGTCGTCAGCAACGATTGGAATTAAACGACCAGTAATTGGCAATACAATATTTTTACCAACAAGGTGTGCATAACGCTCATCTTCTGGGTGAACAGCAACAGCAGTATCACCAAGTAAAGTTTCAGGACGAGTCGTTGCAACTACGAGATAGTCTTTGCCATCTTGAGTTTTAACTGATTTATCTTCAAAGAAATATTTAAAGTGCCAAAGTGAGCCTTTTTCTTCTTTGCTTTCTACTTCAAGGTCAGAAAGAGCAGTTTGAAGTTTAGGATCCCAGTTTACAAGGCGCTTACCGCGGTAAATTAAACCGTCTTCGTGCAAACGAACGAAAACTTCTTTCACTGCGTTTGATAAACCTTCATCCATCGTGAAGCGTTCACGTGACCAGTCTACAGACGAACCTAAACGACGAATTTGTTTGGTAATTGTGCCGCCAGATTGCTCTTTCCATTCCCAAACTTTTTCGATGAATTTTTCACGGCCTAAATCGTGACGAGTGATACCTTGTAAGCCAAGTTGACGCTCAACAACCATTTGAGTTGCAATACCAGCATGGTCAGTACCCGGTTGCCACAAAGTGTTTTTACCCATCATACGGTTATAACGGGTGAGGGCATCCATAATGGCATTGTTAAAGCCATGGCCCATGTGCAAACTACCAGTGACGTTTGGTGGTGGAATCATGATACAGAATGATTCACCGTGACCAGAAGGTTTGAAGTAACCTTGTTCTTCCCACGTTTTGTACCACTTCTTTTCGATCTCGGTTGGATCGTAGGTGGTGGCAATATTTTGAGCGGTTTGAGCGTCAGTCATAGTAGCTTAGATCGAATATGCATAAAAAATTGCATCTATTGTAGCAAAAAATTGCCTCGAAATTAATGTGCTGAAAACAGATAAACGGTTTTGTATTTTTTTCAAAAAACGGTAGATTTATGAAGCATGGATCACAATTTAATCGTGTAGCGGCACGGCAGAAAAATTACAAAAGAATTGAAAAGGGATGCGACACATGAGCTACAAAGTTTTTTTAAAGATTTCCGATTCAACCTATACCCAATTTGCTTCAATTCGAGAGAAATTACATGCTGGGGTAAGAGAAAGCCAGTCGAAAGTATTGGGGGATGTTCTTTCTGATTTGTCGTGTGAAATTATTGAGCAAGTTTTCTCTGTATTGTTAAAGGATGAGCAAGACAACTCTACTATGACTCAAAAACAGCGGTATGAGTCCGAGAAAGTTCTTCAGCAAATTTTAGATACTTTCCGAAAATATATGCCTTGGTCAGTCTCTTTTTTCGGTAATGAACGACTTTTACCTTTAGTTGATTATATGACCTCACTCATGAAAGAACGTGAGCAAGAGGTTTATATTACATACCCGATCACACCTCAACTTGTACAACAGGCCCAAACGCTGACGGAACAAATACGTGAGGGCAATATGCAAAGCGTAGAAAAAGCTTTTCAGACCTTAATTCAAATTGTGGATTTAGGTGTAACAAGCCTAGTACGTGAACCTAAAAAACGTTTAAAATTTAATTTGGTTGTCGATAAAACCCTAAATGGGGTCATTAATATGACAACGCATTTGGGCTATAAACGTTTGGAAAAATTGGGGACGCAGGTTGATCAGACCACAGCAACTCACTATATCAACCACTTTTTGGCCTTCATGCATCAAGCAGCATAATTTAAAAAGATAATAGGAAGTTAAAATGGCCAAACTTGATACTTTGCAAAATAAAGTGGTGTGGGTTACGGGAGCATCTTCTGGTTTAGGTAAAGCTTTAGCTGGTGAGTTTGCTTTGCAAGGTGCTCAAGTGATTTTAACTTCGCGTCGCTTTGAAGAGTTAGAAGAAGTTCGCGTTGGTTTACTCCATCCGGATCAGCACTTGTCGGTAGTTGCAGACATTACCAATCAAGAGCAAGTTCAAGAGGCTTATGAGCAGATTTTAAAAGCAAAAGGACGAATTGACTGGCTTATTAATAATGCGGGTTTAAGTCAGCGTGCTCTAATTCAAGACACCACAATGGCAACAGAACGTGCCATTATGGAAGTCGATTATTTCTCACAAGTCGCATTAACCAAAACTGTGTTACCGACCATGCTTAAACAAAAGTCTGGCCGAGTTGTATTCGTGTCGAGTGTAGCAGGGCTTTTAGGTACGCAGTACCGTGCGAGTTATTCGGCTGCTAAAGCTGCTATTCATATGTGGGCCAACAGTTTACGTGCTGAAGTTGCCGATCAGGGTGTTGAAGTTTCGGTTATTTTCCCAGGCTTTGTAAAAACTAATGTTTCGTTTAATGCACTAAATGGTGCAGGGCAACCTCAAGGCCACCAAGATGAAGCAATCGAAAATGGACTAGAGGCCGATGTTTTTGCAGAACAGTCAGTTAAGGCATTAATGCAAGGACAGGAATATATTGTAGTGGGCGGTACTAAAGAAAAATTAGGCGTGA
>NZ_POYH01000089.1:67736-85099 GCF_002899995.1 Acinetobacter sp. AKBS16
CCGTATGTCACCGAAACTACTCTATAAAATGATCCGGAAAACAAAAGTGAAATAAAAAAAAGATTTCGCCGTGCTAAATTGATGGAAAAACCCGCATAGAAGGTTCACCATGGATCAAGACTACCATCGTATTTTAGAGGTCATTACGCGTTTTCAATTGGTTTTTGACCAGAAAAATTGGGATGCGTTTGATGATTTGTTGGCCGATCAACTTGAGGTGGATTATTTGCAGTTTAGAGGGGAGCCTTTATGCGTGGTGTCTTGTCATGAATATAAAGGTTCACGGCAACAAGCTTTGTCACATTTGCGGCTACAACACAATTTAAGCAATCCTCTTATTCGGATTGAACAAGACCAAGCATGGTTAGAATGTAATTATCAAATTTATCGTTTTTCGGAAAATGATTATTTTCATTCTTTTGGTCGCTATTATTTTACTTTGGCAAAACAACAGGATATATGGAAAATTACCGGAATTTGCCAACACTTAACTAAAAATATTGGCAATCCGCGTATACATTTTTCTGCTATGGGGCAGTGTTAATCTTTGACTGCTGTTCCGTAGGCAAATACCTCTACCATTCCACCTTGCATACCCAGTTCGGTTGTACTCAGCCGAACTCCCATAATGTGATTGGCACCGACACTTTGAGCTTGTTGTTTTAGTCGTACGATAGCCTCGCGGCGAGCACGTTCAACAATACTTTCATAACTGGTCAGCCGACCACCTAAAATATTTTTTATAGAGGCCAGTACATATTTAAAGTAGTCATGCGAAATAACCACATTACTGCTAATAAAATGTCCCAACTGGTCGCTTGTGGCAAAACGATTGGTATCAATTCTGATATGGGCAAATTGTTGCTCTTTTTCTAGAAGCTCATTTAAATGTTTTCGTTCAATATGGCGGCCAAAAGCCCAACCAATACTGAAAAGAATGAGAAAAATAACAAGCTGAAAAATAAGATTGTCCATTTTCTACCTATGCATTAAATGGATCGGGCAGATGAGGTGCTTGAGGCTGCACAACCACTGCTGTGCCATATACGAATAACTCAGAAGCACCTTGGGCAATATTTGAGGTAGAAAAACGAATACCAACAATTGCATTGGCACCGAGTTGTTCTGCTTTAGCAATCATACGTTGCATAGCCTCTTGGCGAGATTCTTCTAATAATTCGGTATAACCCGTAAGTTCACCACCTACAATATTTTTTAAACTTGCCATCAAGTCGCGACCCACATGTTTACTACGGACGGTACTCCCGTAAACAACATCAAGCTGCTTTAAAATTTGGTGGCCTGGAACACTTTCTAAATTACTTAATAACATTGTTTTTTATCAATCTAAATTTCTTTAGCTTTCAAGATAAAAAATATTCAGATGAGTTGCAATAAAAAAGCCCACCGAAGTGAGCTTTTATAAGAAAGTGATTTAAAACTTATTGCTTTTTAAGTTCAGCACTAGATGGTTGGTGAACCACTGTATCTGAAGTATTTGCTTTTAAACCACCACCTAGAGTTTTGTATAACTCGATTTGGTTGTTTAAGTTTGCTTGTTGAAGCAATAACAAACCTTGTTCAGCTGCATATGAAGAACGCTGTGCATCAAGAACTGTCAAGTAACTATCAATACCAGCACGGAAGCGGGCATTTGAAAGTGTGTAGTTGCGGTTAGTTGCTTCTACTAGACGTTGCTGAGCTGTTAAACGCTCACCAATGTTGGCACGAGTTGCAAGCGCGTCATTAACTTCACGGAACGCCGACTGAACTGATTTTTCATAATCAGACAATGCAATTTTCTGATCGGTTTCAGAAATTTTTACATTGGCACGGCGTGTACCCCAGTCAAAGATTGGTAAATCTAAGCTTGGACCAACTGACCAGACAAAACCACCAGACTTAAATAGATCACTTAAGTCAGTTGATGCATAACCAGCCGAACCCGTTAAGCTAATGGTTGGGAATAAACGTGCTTTTGCAGCACCAATATTCGCACCCGCAGCGCTTAAGTTGTATTCAGCAGCTTTTACATCTGGACGGTTATTTAACAAGTCACTTGGTAAACCGGCAGTAAATACATTTTGTTGAGCAATGCGTTTTACAGGTTGTGTAGGTAACAAGTTTTGTGGAACAGGTTGGCCTACAAGTAAGTTCAACAAGTTTTGTGCTTGAGCAATTTGAGTTTTGTAGTTTGCTACATCATTACGCGCAGTTTCTACAGAAATCTGTGCTTGACGTAATGGAACTTCACTGTCGATACCTACATCAAAACGTTTTTTGTTGAGATTGTAAGAATCTAACTGTGCTTTAAGCGTTTGCTCTGCCAGTCTTAAGTTTGCTGTTGCAAAAGAATAATTTAACCATGCTTGAGCAACTTGGCTAATCAGACTGATTTGAGTCGAATCACGAGCACTTTGTGTTGCAAGATAACTATCTAAAGCAGCATCTTTAAGGCTACGAACACGACCCCAGAAATCTAGCTCATAAGCAGTTACACCCAAACCTACTTGATAAGTAGAGTAGGGGTTATTCGGATCACGGCTTTGAGAAACCTGACGAATTGCACTACCACTTGCACCGATTGTTGGAAGCTGGTTGTTCTGTGTAATCTGATATTGCTGTTGAGCACGTTCAATATTGAGCGTTGCTGTACGTAAGTCACGGTTATTGGCAAGAGCCAAATCAATCACTTCAAGCAAACGCGGGTCAGCAAAGAACTGTTTATAACCCTGTTCAGCAATAGACGTACCAGAAGCGCTGTTATATGCATAGCTTTGTGGTATATCGGTTTTCACGACTGGTTCTGGGCCGCGCATGCTTTGACAAGCTGCCAAAGCAAGCGCAAGTGCAGATACCGCAATGCTACGACCTGAAATAGACCATACTTTTTGCATCACGATTTATGCTCCTGAGTGTTTATGGTTTTTGGTTTGTACTTAAAGATACTACGAATCCACACATAGAATACAGGGATAAAGAAGATACCTAAGAACGTCGCGCTGAGTACGCCACCAAGTACACCAAATCCTACAGAGTGCTGACTTCCTGCACCGGCACCTGTTGAAAGTGCAAGTGGAAGTACACCGAAACCGAAGGCTAGGGTGGTCATGATAATTGGACGTAAACGCATTTTTGCAGCATGTAAGGTTGCATCAAGTAGATCTTCACCTTTTTCCTGCAATTCTTTTGCGAATTCAACAATCAAGATCGCATTTTTTGCAGAAAGACCGATAACCGCAATAATCGCTACTTGGAAGTAAATGTTATTTGAGAGATTTGGATCTCCTTTAATAATCATGCCCAAGTAGGTCAATACGATTGCACCAATGACACCAAGTGGTACCACAAGTAAAACCGAGAACGGAATTGACCAGCTTTCATATAGTGCAGCCAAGCAAAGGAATACGATTAACAATGAAAGTGCGTATAAGAACGGCGCTTGAGCACCAGACTCACGTTCTTCAAGTGATAAGCCTGTCCATTCATAGTCGAAACCTTGTAAGCCCATAGATGGTAATTTACCAATAATTTCTTCCATTGCTTTCATGGCATCACCAGAGCTCACGCCAGGTGCAGGTGTACCTTGAATGTTAACTGATGACACGCCGTTATAACGTTCGAGACGTGGAGAACCATACGTCCATTCGCCTGTAGCAAACGCCGAGAATGGAACCATCTCACCTTTGTTATTACGTACATACCATTTGTTTAAGTCTTCAGGCATCATACGGCTGCCCGCATCACCTTGAACATAAACTTTTTTCACACGACCACGGTCAACGAAATCGTTAATGTATGAGCCACCCCATGCAATACGCATTGTATTGTTGATTTCGGCAATACTAACGCCCATAGCACCAGCTTGAGCCTGATCTACATTAATTTGATACTGAGGAGTATCTTCCTGACCATTTGGACGCACACCTACAAGACGTTTATCTTGTGATGCCAAACCTAAAATTGTGTTACGAGCTGCAATCAGTTTCTCATGGCCTTGACCACTTGAATCTTTAAGCTGCAAGTTAAATCCGGCAGTTACACCAAGTTCAGGCATTGCTGGAAGCTGTAACGGCATAACGTATGATGCATCTTTAATGATCATATTTAATGCCATACCACGCTGAATCAATGAACCAATTTGAGTTTCTGGTGTCGTACGTTTGCTCCAGTCTTTCAACTTAACGAAGCCAATACCCGCGTTTTGACCAACACCTGTGAATGAGAAACCAGAAACAGTGAAAATAGATTCCACGGTATCTTTTTCATTCATAAAGAAGTTAGTCATGGTGTCAATCACTTTACCGGTACGGTCAAGCGTTGCATTTGGTGGTAATTGTACAAGTGTCATGACCACACCCTGATCTTCTTCTGGTAAGAATGAAGACGGGAGTTTTTGGAACAAGAAGACTAAAAGGGCAACTACAACAGCATAGAGCACGCCAGAGAAGATTTTGCCTTTAAGCATGCGGCTAACACCATTTTGGTAGCTATGCGACATGCGGTCAAAACCATTGTTAAAGCTTCTAAAGAAACGCGCAAAGATATTATTGCTTGGTTCTTTATTAGGATCATGCTGTTTCAAGATAGTTGCACAAAGTGCCGGTGTGAACGTCAACGCTACAATTAACGACAGAACCATTGCAGTTACAAGGGTAATCGAGAACTGGCGGTAAATTACACCTGTTGTACCACCAAAGAAAGCCATTGGTACGAATACCGCTGTCAATACGCTGGTAATACCTACTAACGCACCAGAAATCTGCTGCATTGAGCGAGAAGTGGCCGTAACCGGATCGGTATGGTCTTCACTCATCACACGTTCAACGTTTTCGACTACAACAATGGCGTCGTCGACCAGAAGACCGATTGCCAATACCATAGCGAACATGGTTAAGGTGTTAATTGAGAAGCCAAAGATATTAATGACCGCAAATGTACCTAATACAACTACTGGAACTGCAAGCGTTGGAATAATCGTTGCACGCCAGTTTTGTAAGAATAGGAACATGACAATGAATACCAAAATCACGGCTTCAATTAATGTGTGTACTACACTTTCAATTGAAAGACGGATAAATGGAGTCGTGTCATAAGCCAGTTTATCTGCAAGACCTGTTGGATAGTTCTTACGTAGTTCAGATAAACGTTGTTCAACTGCTTCGGCTGTGTCGAGTGCGTTAGCACCTGTTGCAATTTTAATTGCAAGACCAGCTGCCGGTTTACCGTTAAACTTCGAGTCGAATTGATAGTTATCCGAACCTAATTCTACGCGAGCAACATCTTTTAATCGAACCTCAGCACCTGATGCTGTGTTCTTTAAGAAGATATTTTTAAACTGTTCAGGAGTCTGCAATAAGCTTTGTGCATTTACTGTTGCGTTAAGAACTTGACCTTGTACAGCCGGAGCACCACCTAACTGACCTACGGCAACTTGCGAGTTCTGCGCTTGTAAGGCAGTTGCAATATCACTAGGAGTAAGTTGATAGCTTGTTAATTTAGCTGGATCAAGCCAGATACGCATTGCGTATGAGCCACCGAAGACCTGTACCTCACCAACACCGGCAACACGGCTAAGCGGTTCTTTAATTGACGAGTTTACGTAGTCTTTAATGTCAGAGTCTGACAGGTTGTTATCTGGTGAATAGAATGCAATAACTTGCAAGAAGCTCGCACCAGATTTAGTAACTGTTACACCTTGACGTTGTACATCTTCAGGTAAAAGCGCAGTTGCAGATTGCAATTTGTTTTGAACTTGAACCTGTGCAATATCAGGGTCAACACCTTGTTCAAAGTTTAATTGAATAGATGCCTGACCATTACCAGCACTGTTAGATGAAATATAACGTAAGCCATCAAGACCATTCATTTGTTGTTCAATGATCTGGGTTACAGTATTTTCAACTGTTTCAGCCGATGCACCAGGATAAGTCGCAGCAATCGTTACGGTTGGTGGTGCAATCGTTGGATATTGTGCAATAGGCATTTTTGTTAGCGTAAGAATACCCGCCAACATAATGACTAATGCAATCACCCACGCAAATATGGGGCGATGAATAAAAAATTGTGCCATTCAATCTACCCCTTATGCATTTGAAGCTGCTTTCTGTTCTGCTTGAGGTTTACCTGATTGAGCCGGTTTCGCAGCATTTGGTGCTGCACCTTGAGAGTTTGCTGGTTGAGCTTGATAAGGTTTTGCTGATACTTCTTGCCCTTCTTTAACTTTGGCAACACCATCAACAATGACTTTATCGCCGGCTTTTAAGCCGTTAGTCACAATCCAATTTTGTCCTTGAACACCAGAGGTTTCAACAGGACGGCTCTCAACAACCCCTTTAGCATTAACAAGCATCGCTACAGCTTGCCCTGTAGGTAAACGAGTAATGGCAGCTTGAGGAATCAGGTAAGCATTTGGAACAACGCCCTGAACAATTTGCGCAGTGGTATACATACCCGGAAGCAATAAATGATTCGGGTTAGAGAATACGGCACGTAATGTAATTGTTCCTGTATCTTGGTTTACAGAAGCGTCAGAGAAAGCAAGTTGCCCTTCGATTGGATAGGTAGAACCATCTTCAAGCTTTAATTTTACTTTCGTGTTGTTACTGTTATTTAAACTGCCTTTACTTAGTTGTTGACGTAAACGCAATAACTCAGCACTAGACTGATTAATATCAACATAGATAGGATCTAACTGTTGAATCGTTACCAACGGGTCAGTCTGGTTTGCAGTAACCAAAGCACCAGCCGTTACTGAAGAACGACCAGATTGGCCAGAAATAGGAGAGCGAATTGTAGAATAACCAAGATCTACATTTGCATTTGTTACTTGAGCCTTAGCTGCTGCAACTTGTGCTTCTGCAACATTGACTTGACCAAGTAAGTCATCATATTCCTGTTTAGACACAGCATTACTAGAAACAAGTTGTTTATAACGATTTAACTTGGTACGTAGTGAAGCTAGATTTGCCTGTTGTTGTAGGAGTGATGCTTTTGCATTTTCTAACGTTGCACGGTTCGTTCTAGAGTCGAGCTCATAAAGCGCCTGACCTTCACGAACATAGCTTCCTTCAGCAAATAAGCGTTTTAAAATCACGCCACTTGTCTGAGGACGAACTTCAGAAATTTGATATGCTGAAGTACGGCCTGAAAGCTCAACGCTTTGTTCAACACTTTGTGGTTGAGCAACAATAACACCTACTTCTGCAGGCGGCATTTTCTGAGCAGCAGCAGCTTGCTGTTTCTCATCGGAGCCTTTGCTACAACCAACAAGCGCGATACTTGTTGCTAATGCGCAAGCAGTAAGGGCTGGTGCCCAAAGCTTAGCCGACATCATTGTTCCACCTCGTTTAGATAAAATCTAAAAATATATTTGTTTTCTACTTAACCTACTTTGTGTTTGTAATAACCAGAGCCAAAGCAGTGCAATCCAAATAAAACCAATGCCCCAACCAGCGAGTACGTCTGTTGGGAAATGAACTCCTGCATATATTCTTGAAAGCCCCATACACACAAACCAAAGACAGGAGATCAAAACAATATAAGGAGAGTTAATGTTGTGCTTATGGCATAACATAATCATTGCCAGACAAGCCAGTGTTGATGCATAAACACTATGTGCACTTGGGAACGATGCACCGTAACTTTCAACAATATGATATGCCTCAGGAGGTCTAGGCCGGTTAACACACCACTTGAGCAGCCAACCCATGGTGATACTGCCAATAACTCCCAAGCTAATGAAAATAACAGTAATATATTTTTTATACCATGCTAAATATATACATACTAGAAAGGATAAAAAACATACAAAAGGCATGCCGCCTACGCGTGCAAGAAAGGTGGTTATAGTATTAAGATAATCTAAACGATAGTGACTCAATGTTTGAACGGTGAGCAAGTCCAAAGATTGAAGACTTGGTACAAAAAGACCAAGAACACCTAATCCTAAAAAAACGCAACCAATACAAAGCAATAGATAGGGCATAAACACACCTTTGCTTATTCATATAGTTTTTCACTATTGAACGCCGTTGAAAGTGTACTTGCCAGTACACTTTTTTTCAAGCCTGATAGATCATCGTAAATTCATTTTGAAATTTTTTTAACATTTGGAAAAACAATCACAACAAAATTGACGGACATCACATTTTGTGTACAAAGCAAAACATTTAGTGTTCTGCTTTTTTTCCACTATTGGCTTGGGCATTTTCTTCTAATTCTAGAGGCTGTTTCGGTGGCCAGAAGAAGTCACTTGGTCGGGTAAGAAAATGGGTCATGACCAGTTTGGCTAATGGCTTCCATTGTTCAAAGCGAACTCGACGTGCACGTAATGCCACAATAATAGTGAGTGTGAAACTCACAAATAAGTTGGTGAGACCAATACAGAGTACACCTAAAAATGAAACTATAATCAAGCCAATATCAGGACTACCATTAATAGTCATTAAACCTTGAATGAAGTTCGCTGACGCAAAGGCAATGTGACGAATATCTAGAGGTAGGCCCAAAATAAAGCCAATTGTTCCCATACTTCCTAACATTACGCCAAATAGGAAATTACCTGCGAGCGCCCCTAAATTACGTTCAATATATTCTGCAAAACGGTTCAGGCGTTCTTGTCCAAATAAGTTTCTTAAACGTCGATGTGCTTTTAAACGGGGTCCTACTTTTCTATAAACTGCCATGTTGTCGAAGTAGCCCGCAATTAGGCCAGATAAAAACAAACACACCCCAGCAATCGCTGCATGCGGAACGGCTAATGACGTAAAAGGGTTTAGGCTGTGTAATAGATAAGTTGCCTTGGTATGAGTTAATAAAGGCTCATCAAGATAGAACTGCCAAGCAAAGGTAATAAGAGCAGCAGTAGGAATTGCAATCGAGATATTACCCAAAATAGCAATAAACTGAGTTCGAATAATATTGATAATAAGTGCGGCTAATTCTGCAATTTGTGCAGTTTTAGAGCCTTTACGTTGCTGAACTGTGGCTGCAAGTGCGGCAGCTGTCATTGCGGGTTGTTTTGTTGCAACAGTAAAGTGCAATACATGAATCAAAATAAAGCCAAGTGAATAGTTCATACTGAACGTAAAGGCTTGCATGAGCGGAGCCATCGTCATACGTGCAGCAAGAATTTTTAATGAGGCCATACAGGCAATAATCACACCTGCACCAGCAGCGGCTTTATACATGCCCCAAAAGCCTTTGGTGTCTGTACTTACATAGTGTTCGCCAGTACGGCTTGCATTCTCTGTGACTTGAAAGGCAATAAGCTCACTGGTCGTGCTGAGTAAAGAGCGGACACTTTTTTCACTATAATGTGCTTTAGTTAAGTCTGAAATTAAGTTTCCTAAAGAAACGTAGCGTCCCTCGCTATCATCTACAACTAGATAGAGTAATAATTCAATCCGATCTAAACACTGTTCAAGTAAAGACAAAAGATAGGTCAAACTTAAACTTACACCGATTCTTTTGGTCGCTCGGCGTATTTTTAAAACGACGTCTCGACACTGCTCTAGCATTACAAATGCTTGAGAGGCATCAGGAGGTGGAAGCACAGCAATGTCGTTGCTGGAAATATCCTGTTTTTTGTACTTCTCTATAAACTCAATAATTTCACGGTTTTGTACCAAAAATGGCGATTCATATTCGGTTAATTCAGGTTGAGCATTAATAAATTCGGGATAAAGACCGATACCACTAATACGGTAAGATAAGACAGTAATTGCCTTAATCATTTCTCGCTGAATGGCATGCTTTTCATCGACATTACTGTTACTTTGTCCAATAAGTCCGAACAAAGTTGCCCAATCCTTATCATCGACATTGTTTAACCAGATTGAATCACTTTCTAAATAGAAAATTTTTCCAATCAGAATTTTTAGCTGGCTTGCATCTTCAATAAGTGGCAGAAAATGGCCGCCAAGTCTTTGCCCAAGCTGGTTCCAGAAACCATCTAAAGACAAAATACCGCTATCTGCATATAAGCTGACTTGCTTATATTGATTAATGAGGCGTAATAAAAAGGTTTGTAAAAGGGCTGGAGCGGTAGGAGTAAGTAATAGGCTATCAATAAAGGCTTGTATTTTTTGCTCTATTTCATCCGTATCTTGGGGATCGGATGGCCGTAAAGCATTGACTAGGTCAATGAGAATATTTTCGTCAATAACAGCTTGAGGGTTTTCAAGCTGTTTCTGGATTTTAAAAAAATGTTCTGAAAAATTTATATGCATAGGCAAAATAATATCTACTGTATTCGATGTAATGCAAGCCGAGTTAAATTAATCAACGCTTGACGATAAGGTGTATCAGGCAAGATTGATAAGGCTTGCAGTGCTGCTTCTGTTTCTTCTTGGGCACGACGCTGGCAATAGTCTAAAGCACCAGACTTTTGCACAATTTCAATCACTTTAGGTAATTGGTCAACACCACCAGTCGCAATACTGCGTCTAATAATGGCATGCTCTTCACCGGTTGAATGTGCTAATGCTGAAATTAACGGTAAAGTCGGTTTACCTTCCATTAAATCATCACCAATATTTTTACCTAATGTTTCAGCATCTGAAGTGTAGTCTAAAATATCGTCAATAATCTGGAATGCATTTCCGAAATGACCTGCAAATAATCTTAAAGGTTCGCGGTAAGCTTCTTGCCCAGCTAAAATAGCTGCACCTTCGGTTGCAAGTTCAAATAAACGAGAAGTTTTCCCGTGAATAATTTTTAAATATGTTTCTTCAGTTGTATCCGGTTGATGCTGAGATTGGAGCTGTAATACCTCACCTTCAGCAATTTCACATGTACCTGTTGAGAAGTCTTTTAATAAGGTCATGTTGTTTAAATCAACCAAAAGGTCAAAAGCGCGGGCAATAAGGAAGTCACCAACCAATACGGCCGTTTGATTGTTCCATGTTGCATTTGCAGTAGGACGACCACGGCGAAGTCCAGATTCATCAACTACATCATCATGCACTAAAGTTGCGGTATGAAGCATTTCAATAATAGCTGCCAGACGCTGTGCATTTTGCATATTGTCGAGGCCGCAAGCGCGTGCTGCAAGTAAACACATGATTGGGCGCATACGTTTGCCGCCAGCTTCAACTACATGTTTACTCACTGACATGACCAAGCCGACTTTTGAGCTAATTCCTTCATTAATCAAGTGATCCATCGCAGCAAAGTCTGTAGCAACAGGAGCGAGAATGTCTTGCTTAAAATCGATGACCATATGAAGAAAAACCCCGTATTGGTAGATAAGTGGCGTTAGTGTATCAATTAAAAGTGCATTAAACAGGGAAACAAGCAATTGATATTAATCATTTGTATGTTCATGAAGAGTCTTTGTTCTTTATTTCGGCAAAACCATGTGTTTCCGACAAAACAATAAATTTTAATAACGTCAACATGAATACAGCTTGTTCTTGTTGCAAGTTGTGTCTGGAACTGTATTTTAAATTCCATTCAGAATCAATGAAAAGTACTAAAATCAAATTGAAGCTATTTTTATTATGTAAGAATGATGGCTTCTGTTGCTTAGTTAAAGATAAAGCACTTGTCGTTTGATCAAATTTCACTTAAAATCTGTCGCCTTGTATAACCCCAGTGGCGTTCGTTTTAAGATCGATATATCCCTTTATCGGCACGACGACACGGGCTGATTGGAGTACGTTATGTACGCAGTAATCCAAAGCGGTGGTAAACAGCACCGTGTAGTTGAGGGTGAAACCCTTAAAGTTGAATTATTGAAGGCTGAATCTGGCGCAACTATTACATTTGATGATGTATTAATGGTTGTAAACGGTGACAACATTCAAATCGGTGCTCCAGTTGTAGCTGGCGCTAAAGTAACTGCAGAAGTGATTGGTCATGGTCGTCACGACAAAATCCGCATCATCAAAATGCGTCGTCGTAAACACTACCGTAAACAACAAGGTCACCGTCAATGGTTCACTGAGTTGAAAATTACTGGTATTTCAGGCTAATCACGAGGAGTAAGAGACATGGCAACTAAAAAAGCCGGTGGATCGACGAAGAACGGTCGTGATTCAAACCCAAAAATGTTAGGTGTTAAAGTTTACGGTGGCCAAACTGTAACTGCTGGTAACATCATCGTTCGTCAACGTGGTACTGAATTCCACGCTGGTGCAAATGTTGGTATGGGCCGTGACCATACTTTATTTGCTACTGCTGACGGCGTAGTAAAATTCGAAGTGAAAGGTCAATTTGGCCGTCGCTACGTAAAAGTTGAAACTGTTTAAGTTTTAGCTTAAGAAAAAGCCCACATTTTGTGGGCTTTTTTTATGGAAATACATCAATATTGTCTTCATGATGATGAATGAAATTCTACAAACAACATGAATAACATAACAAAATATCTTATTTTCTCAATGATTAGCACAAAGTTTGTCGGTTAATATAAGTCTTGAATGAAGAGCTTGTTTAGCTGGATTAATTGAAAGGCTAGCAAGTTATCTTACAGCAACTAAAAAGGTGATGACATGAATATGCTTCGTAAAACCATGTGTGCTATTACACTCAGCGCCTCAGTGCTTGCTCCTGTAATGAGTACTACAGCGTTCGCTGCACCCGTAGCAGCACCGGAGCAACAGGCAATTGGGAACCTGGTAAATCAGTTATCAGGCTTACAGCGTTTGACTGCCGATTTTGAACAAACAACGAAAGCGAATACAAAAACTGTAGCACAGAAAAAAGGCTTAAGTGCTCAGCATATGAACCAGACATTTAAAGGTTCAATGAAAGTTGAACGTCCGGGGAAATTTTATTGGGAAACTGTAAGTCCCTCTAAGCAAACTATTGTAACAAGTGGAAAAACAGTCTGGATTTATGACCCTGATCTACAACAGGCTGTGCGCCAAAGCCTAGATGATCAGGTCGCTGATACACCGGCTTTATTACTTTCTGGTAATACTAACCAAATCATGAAGTCTTACCGAGTAACTCAGCCAGATAAATCTAAGTTATATTTCACTTTATTCCCTAAAAAAGAAGATGGAGCTTTCCAAAGCTTAACGATTAGTTTTGGTGCCAACAAAGCACCTACACTCATGGTATTGCAAGATTCTTTAGGTCAAACGACTTATGTTCGTTTCAAGAATGTTAAAGTAAATGCCTCAATTCCGGCTTCAACTTTCAATTTTACGCCTCCGAAAGGTACCGATATTATTGATCAATAAGCCTGATTATTTAGAAAGCCATCTTTACGATGGCTTTCTTTTTATATATCAAGCCTAGATACATTTTTTAACCCCGTCTTAAACTTACGCTTTGTATAGTGGTAGGAGTGAGTTTACGGGGATTAACATGCAACTTTACGATAAAAAAATTATTTTCATTCTTCCAATGTTAGCTGCCATGGTTGCGGTGAGCGGTTGTCAGCCAAAATCTACGGCTAAAGATGAACAACCGGCTTCTAGTGCTTCAGTAAAAGAGCAAAAGCAAGCTGAAGTCCCTGTCATTCAAGCAAAAGTTGTTCCGGTAAAGCTGCCAAAACCTAAAGTTTGTCTTGAAGACGGCTGCACTGAATATGATTTTCAGACCGTACAAACCAATCAAAAATGGATTAATGATTATTTTACGAACCGTATAAAGAAAGCAGACCCGAATGCTTTTGCAAATTTGGCTGATAAACCTGTTGAGGTACCGGAAGGGGAGCCGAGCTCAAGTCAGAGTGCAATCTATGTCCGTTATTTAGGGCAAAATTATAACCTTGCAACCTTTGCATTCCAGACATATTCATACTCTGCGGGGGCAGCACATGGTATGTTACATCAAGAGTTTGTAAATTTTGACTTGCTAAATAAAAAGCACATTACCGTTGAAGAACTTATTAAGCCAGATGTTGAAAAACAGTTAGTTGATGCGCTTTTTGATGCAAATACTAATTGGCTTCAAGAGCACAATATTAGCCGTGAAAAACTGCAATTAAGTGATAATTTCTACTATGGTGCAAATGGGATTGTTTTTGTCTATCCAATTTATGAATTAGCTTCTTATGCAGAAGGTATGTCTGAATTAACCTTGCCATATTTTGAAGCAGCTAAATATATTAAACCTGAGTATTTACCGAGTGTACCGAACTATAACTTATAAAATATAAGATCTATTCTAAGAATTGTGTGAAAGCTATTCGTTATGAAGATGATCACTATATTTTTTAGTGTTAAGGGCTTACACTATAGCCAGTTTTTTACCCATATTATGATTGATTATGATCGACCCTAAGTTACTCAGAAATAATATTGAAGTCGTTAATGCAGCTTTGGCAAAACGTGGTGTTCAGTTAGATGTTCAAGAATGGGCATCTTTAGAGACTCGCCGTAAAGACTTGCAATCAAAAACTGAAAAGTTACAGGCAGAGCGAAATGCCGGTGCTAAACAAGTGGGTCAGATTAAAAAATCCGGTGGTGATGCTTCTGAAATCATGGCACGTATGCAAGCCATTGGTGATGAAATTAAAGCTGCCGAAGTTGCTTTATCAGAGCTACAAAACGAGATTGAGCAAAAAGCGCTTAGCATTCCTAACTTGCCGGACGAATCTGTGCCAGCTGGTAAAGATGAAAATGATAACGTTGAAATCTCAAAATGGGGTACACCTCGTCAGTTCGATTTTGAAATCAAAGATCATACTGATTTAGGCGAGTGGATGGGCGGACTAGAGTTTGAAACTGCCACTAAACTCACAGGCTCACGTTTTAGTGTGTTGAAGGGACCTTTAGCTCGTCTACAACGTGCTTTAACTCAGTTCATGCTCGATACCCATACTTTAAAGAATGGTTATACCGAAGCGTATGTGCCTTATTTGGTAAATGCTGATTCATTACGTGGGACAGGTCAGTTACCAAAATTTGAAGAAGATTTATTTAAACTTCAAGGTGAAAAAGAATACTACCTCATCCCTACAGCAGAAGTTCCAGTCACTAACTTTGTCCGTGATGAAATTATTGATGCAGACCGTTTACCATTAAAATATGCGGCTCATACACCATGTTTCCGTAGTGAAGCGGGTTCTTATGGTCGTGATACACGTGGTTTAATTCGTCAGCACCAATTTGATAAAGTTGAAATGGTGCAAATCGTTAAGCCTGAAACATCTATGCAGGCACTTGAAGAGCTTACTGCACATGCTGAGGGCATTTTACAGGCACTTGGTTTGCCTTACCGCAAAATTTTGCTCTGTGGTGGTGATATGGGCTTCGGGGCGACTAAAACTTATGATTTAGAAGTTTGGGTTCCAAGTCAAAATACTTACCGTGAAATTTCAAGCTGCTCTAATATGGGTGATTTCCAGGCACGTCGTATGAAAGCACGCTACCGTATGGATCAGAAGAAGACCGAATTGGTGCATACTCTAAATGGTTCAGGCCTTGCTGTTGGGCGTACTTTACTTGCAGTAATGGAAAACTACCAACGCGAAGACGGTTCAATTGAGATTCCAGAAGTATTACGCCCATATATGGGTGGTGTAACGTTTATTGATTAAGCTTTGCATCTAAATTGTGCACGGTTTTTGCTTAAACATAGTCAGATGATTGATGTAGAGGTTTAAGGTGGATATTTTTCCAATCTCTTTGAAGTTGCAACAGCAACGTTGTCTGATTGTGGGCGGAGGGCATATTGCTTTACGCAAGGCAACCTTATTGGCTAAGGCAGGAGCAATAATTGATGTTGTTGCTCCTGCAATTGAAGATCAGCTTCTGCAATTAATTACAACAACAGGCGGCGTGTCGTTTATTGAAGCTTTTGCTGAAAAGTTTTTAAGTACACCCTATCGTTTAGTTATTGCAGCGACCAATGACGCAGAAGTAAATAAAACAGTTTTTGAGCAGTGTGAAGCACGCAATTTACTTGTAAATAGCGTCGATGATATTCCACATTGTCGTTTTATGGTGCCTGCGATCATTGATCGATCTCCATTAATTGTTTCAGTGGCTTCAAATGGAACATCTCCTGTTCTATCTCGTCAAATCCGTACGCAGTTAGAAACCTCTATTCCACATGGCATGGGCAAGTTAGCTGAGTTTTCAGGAAAATGGCGCAATCAGGTTAAAGAAAAAATTTCTAATCCAGATGAGCGCCGTATTTTTTGGGAAAACTTGTATGCAAGCCCCTTAAAGGAACAAGTTTTTAATGACAATCTAGATGTTGCCGATAGCATGCTTGAACAAGCATTGCAGGAGTGGAAAGCACCTAAAGGCGAGGTTTATTTGGTGGGGGCAGGTCCTGGTGATCCTGAACTCATTACTTTAAAAGCTTTACGTTTAATGCAGCAAGCTGATGTGGTCATTTATGACCGCCTTGTTTCTGCACCTATTTTAGAATTGTGTCGTCGAGACGCAACAAAAATATATGTTGGTAAAGCACGTTCTAACCACAGTGTTCCTCAAGAAGGTATTAATGCATTATTGGTTGACTACGCGAAAAAAGGTAAACGTGTTTGTCGTTTAAAAGGGGGAGACCCTTTTATTTTTGGCCGTGGTGGCGAAGAGATCCAAGAATTATTCCAAGCTGGCGTCCCATTTCAAGTTGTTCCCGGTATTACTGCTGCGTCAGGTTGTTCAGCTTATGCAGGTATTCCGCTTACCCATCGTGATTATGCCCAGAGTGTCCGCTTTCTTACAGGCCATCTAAAAGAAGGTTCTCCTGAGTTACCGTGGAATGAGCTGGTATACGAAAACCAGACATTAGTACTATATATGGGGTTGGTGGGACTAGAGCGTATTTGTGAGCAGCTGATTGCGCATGGACAACGTCCAGATATGCCAGTTGCATTAATTTCAAAGGGTACGACACCTGAACAGAAGGTTGTGGTGGGGTCACTTGCTGATATTGCATCTAAAGTGACAGAACATCAAATTCATGCGCCGACACTCACAATTATTGGTGAGGTTGTACGTTTGCGTGAACAGTTACAGTGGAATTAGTCGGCTTATTGATATCTGCAAAAGAGATGTAATTATTGCCTGAGCTAACCAATAAGTAATTTAAGTGAGTAATTAAGTGATTCATGTTGTTCTATACGAGCCTGAGATTCCTGCTAATACAGGTAATATTATTCGTCTATGCGCGAATACAGGCGCTCAATTGCATTTAGTTAAGCCTTTAGGCTTTGAACTTGATGATAAAAAGCTTAAACGTGCAGGGCTTGATTATCATGAATGGGCAAGAATGCAAATTTGGGACAACATAGAGCTTTGTCTTGCGGACTTAAAAGCAAAAGGTGTTGAGCATGTTTTTCCTTTAACTACGAAAGGTTCTGCTACGCCTCATACAGTTGATTTAAATAGACCTGTGGCTTTATTGATGGGGCCAGAAACACGCGGTTTGCCTGAACATGTTCGTCTGATGTT
>NZ_POYH01000089.1:85160-107860 GCF_002899995.1 Acinetobacter sp. AKBS16
TCAAGAACAATGGATTCGTTTACCAATGGCAGAAAACTCAAGAAGTTTAAACTTATCTAATGCAACTGCCGTAATTGTATATGAAGCATGGCGTCAGCAAGGCTTTAAAAAATTAGGTTAATTTCTTAAGTACTGAATAAAAATAAGGCCCTTAGTGGCCTTATTTTTATTCAAGCTTGTTCTAGTATTTTTTCGTCATAGATGATTTGGGCTGCTAAAACTTGCTCAATATTAGTTTCAGCCCACTCTTTTAACTGATACGCCATAGCAGCTACATTTTGCCCAAGTGGCGTGAGGGAATAATCGACACGAATAGGGGAGGTATCCTGAATTTTTCGTTCGATAAAACCGTCTCTCTCTAACATTTTTAACTTCTGAGACAAGACTTTAGGTGAAATCCCTTCAATATTTTTTTTAAGTAAGTTGAAGTGCTGAGTTTCATGCTCAAGAATATTTAAGATGAGTAAAACCCATTTGTCTGCAATTTTTTCAAAAAACAGTCGAGCAGGGCAATGTTGTTGAAAAATATTATATTTTAGACATTCATTCATCTAATTTACCCTCTCTTTTCTAAAAAATAGGATAGTTACCAAATGGTAACTAATTGACACCTAGTATCTAAAATATATCATTAAATGGAATTTAATAAAACATAGGTTTTCTTCCATGTCTAATTCTAATATTGCGGTTGTATATTTCTCGGGTTATGGCCACACTAAAGTAGTGGCTGAAACTTTTGCTAATGAAATTAATGCTCAACTTATCCAGATTAATCAGGAAGGTAATATCACTGACCAAGATTGGGAAACATTGAATAATGCAAAAGGCATTGTGTTTGGTGCGCCGACTTATATGGGTACAGCACCATGGCAATTTAAAAAATTTGCTGATGCAACTTCAAAGGTTTGGTTCACACGTGGTTGGCAAGATAAAGTTTTTGCAGGCTTTACGAATAGTGCAAGTTTAAATGGGGATAAACAAGTTACGCTTATCCAACTGCAAACTTTAGCATCACAGCATGGTGGTATTTGGGTGAGTCTGGGCTTATTGCCAGCGAATACCAAAGATGCAACACGTGAAGATGTAAATAATTTAGGCGGTTCGGTAGGGCTTTTAGTTCAATCGCCTTCGGATGCAAGTGTAGATGAAGTCCCAACAGGGGATTTGGAAACAGCTAAAGTTTATGCAAAACGTGTACAAGCCATTGTAAATAAAATATATGGTTAATGAGTCCATAAAAAAAGGCGCTTTTAAGCGCCTTTTTTATTATTCATGCTCATTATGTTGAGGAGCATTATATTTAAAGCCTTTGGTTTTATAGGCAAGATAACCTACCCCAAACACTGCCCAAGCTAAGCCAATTTGCAAAGCAAGCTTGTCAATTTCTAACCACATTAAGAACACACTAGCAAAGCCAAGCGTTGGTACAATAATGTAATTAATAATATCTTTGATAGATTTGTTTTTACCATCTCTCAGCGCGTAGCGCGAAATCACCGAGAAGTTTACAAAACTAAAAGCAGTTAAGGCCCCGAAACTAATTAAGTTAACAATATGCTCAAGGTCTAAAAAGCCAGCAGATAATGCAACCACACCAACAATAAGAATGTTGTAAGTCGGAGTATGCAATCTTGGGCTAATATGACCAAACAGCTTTTTATTGATAACCCCATCACGGCCCATTACATACATTAAGCGAGATACACCAGCATGTGCTGAAATACCGGATGCCATTACTGCAACTACAGCAAAATATAAAACTAATGTTTTAAATGCAATGCTGCCAATTGCTGCAACCATAACAGGTTGTGATTCATCTAACGGTTTAAAATAGATGTTTGGGTTGCTAGGGAAATACAACTGGATAAAGTAAGTGCTTACAATAAAAATAATACCTGCAAGTAATGCTGTTGAGAAAATCGCTTTTGGAAGCGTTTTTTCAGCATCTTTAGTTTCTTCTGCAAGTGAAGATAAAGCATCAAAACCTGTAAAAGAAAAGCACAGTACTGTTGCACCACCAATCAAAGCACTAATAGAAGTCATATCATTCCAAAAAGGAGTTAATGACCATAATTCGGCTTTATCGGGATTAAGCGTACCATCAGCATATACGCCTTGGGTAAGGAGAATATATACTTGATAAACAAAGTAAAAAATAACACCAAGTTGAATAACTACAATTGTACTGTTAAAACGTGCGACAAAGCGTGCGCCAAATAAGTTAATCACAGTCATTAATGCAGTTAAGCCAATAACCCATAGCCAATTATTTACTTCTGGAAACAAAGCTCTTAAATAAATATCGGCCAAAATGATATTGACGAGTGGTGAAAGTAGATAGTCTAGCCAAGATGACCAACCCACCATAAAACCAACATTAGGGTGAATTGACTTTTGGGCGTAGGTATATGCTGATCCTGAAGAAGGATAGCGTTTGATCATGTGTCCATAACTGATCGACGTCAATAAAATTGCAACTAAGGCAAAGATATAAGAAGTAGGTACATGTCCACCACTTCGTTCTGATACTAAACCAAAAGTATCAAATAAAGTTAATGGCTGAATATAAGCTAAACCAATAATAATGATGTGCCAAAGCACAAGATTCTTTTGAAGTTTAGCTGTTGGTTTAGTCCCAGATAAGTTTGTCAACGGCGTTATCCTCATAATCGTTGATCAAGGATCAGCTTGGTGTTAAGGATCGTTTGAGACGAACGATCCCCCCTACATAAAAGATAAAGTGCGCCAATCTATCCTAAATTGATGCAAATTGTCAGTACTTTCGTGGATTTTTTAGCAAATTTTTTGCCATATTTCCAAAGAAAATGATGAATAAAAATTCATAGATATAAAAAAGGTCTGATTTGTCATAAAAATCAGACCTTTAGCTTTTTGCTTTAGATATCTAAATCTTAAATTACCAGGCTTTTTGTAAGATCTCTCTTAGATCTTTTAAGCTTGCTTCTTTAGGATTATAAATAATTGAGCCATCATTTAGTGCTTTCTCTGCCACTTCATCAAGCTGTGCTTCAGTAACTTTACCTGTTTCACGTAAGGTACGTGGTAATTTGGTTAAGCTAAATAAACGATCACGCATTGCTAAAATAGTTGCGATTGCTCTGTCTGCACGCTGAGTAGCAGGAGTCTGGGCATAAATATCGGCACCTGCAAGTGGTAATAGCAACTCGCCAATTTTCTGACCATTGACTTGTTTATTGTACTCAAGCACATAAGGTAAGAATAAGTTCATGCACAGCCCGTGGGGCAGGTGAGCAACTGCACCTAATGCATGTCCTAATGAGTGTACAAGGCCTACCATCGAGTTAGAGAATGCGATACCTGCCATTGTAGAAGCTTGGGCGAGTTCTAAACGACCTTGTGAGTCATTTGGATTTTCTAAGACATTAAATAGATTTTCGCTAATCTTTTTAATACCCGCACTTGCATAAGCATCGCTGAGTGGGTTGGCTGCCATACAGGTGTATGCTTCAACACAATGTGTTAATGCATCCATGCCCGTCATTGCAGTTAAGTGAGGTGGTAAAGTTAATGTCATGCGTGGATCTAAAATCGCAGCATGTGGCATTAAGTAATATGAAGCAAATGCCAATTTAACATTCTTTTGTGTATCAGACACAACAGCAACCATAGTCACTTCAGATCCCGTACCTGATGTAGTCGGGATGACGAAAAATGGTTTTAATGGTTTTGGTAGGTTGTGTGCACCAGAATATTGAAGAAGATCATCTCCACCTTCTGATACTAAAATGTTAGTTGCTTTAGAGGTATCGATAACAGAACCACCGCCCACAGCAATAATCGCATCACATTTATTTGTGCGATAAGCTTCCGCGGCAAGTCGAACAACTTCAAGACTTGAGTCTGGTGGAACATCATCAAAAACATGACCAATGACTGCATCAGTTGTGCTAAAAGCAGCTTCAATAGGGTTTAACAAGCCATTTGCACGAACACCTTTATCGGTAATGATAAGAGGGCGTTTTGCACCTAAAGTCGCAAGTTCAAACGGAATATGTTCTAAAGCAGCATTACCGGCAATGACTTTTACAGGACAAAAGAATTCGTAATATGGTTTAGCCATGTTATGCGCTCCGCTTGAAGTAAGACTTAGCTACTTTTAAATAAATATTTGCAGCTTGGTTGAATTTTTCTTTTAGGGTAAGTTCAGTTGGGTATTCTTTAACAGCGAGTGAAGCCACCAATTTCGGTAAAATGAGAGACTCCATTTTATTGAGGCAGCGGACTAAACGAATTGCTGCGGATACATCACCATCAGCAATCATGCGGTCATTTGCAAAGGCTTGAGCAGTACTTTCCTGAAAAGAGAAAACCAAAAAGGCATGAGTTACATGCTTAAACGTAATGGTTAAATCAGGCTTTTTTTCCGCTCTTTTCAGCAGTTCTAATTGTTTATCTTCTGTCACTCGTGCAAAAAATGCTGGTCCATTTGGGAAGACATTCATTGAAAGTACAAAGTGAACAGGAAATTTAGACACTTCCTCTTGTATTTCACTATCTACTTGACTCGCCATGACTAAGCCTCGACCAACAACGTCCATCATGAGCTTAACGTAGGCAAGTTGCAGAGTGGGCTTTACAGCTTTTGTCGAAATCACTTGCTATCCCTTCTTAAAATTATGCAAAAGCAAATTTAGAGTAATTACTCTAATATATTTTTATTCCATCTCAAAATCATTTATTCAATTTTGACTTCTGGGTCATTAAAGTACTCAGTAGCTTTAATATACTCAATAAAGTCCTGACAAAGTTGTTCAAATGATGGATATGGAGTCACTAAATCTTGTATGCGGACCATTTCTAGCCCTGCATAACCACAAGGGTTGATGGTTTGAAAACCAGTTAGAGCACAGTCCAAGTTTAGGGCTAAACCGTGATAACTACGTCCACGGCGAATTTTGAAGCCTAATGAACCAATCTTTCTGCCATCCACATAAACGCCTGGTGCATCAGGTTTTGCATATGCTTCAATGTTATATTTCTTTAAAACATCTATCATAAATTGTTCAGCAAAACTGACCAATGTGCGTACATTCCATTTCAGTCGATTAAGGTCAAACATAAAGTAAGCGACGAGTTGACCAGGGCCATGCCATGTCACTTGTCCACCACGGTCAGTTTGTACCACAGGAATGTTTGATGGAATCAGAATATGTTCTGGTTTTCCTGCCTGACCTTGAGTTAGTACTTCATGATGTTGGAGTAACCACAGCTCGTCTGCTGTATTTTCATCACGTTGATTGGTCAGGTTCTTCATCGATTCGAATTTGCTTTGATAATCTTGTAAATCGTTCCACTGACGAATAATCAAAGTGGGTTTATCAAGGCTCATTAAACATTTTCCTGTGCATAGTACTTAACAGAAGGGAAGTCTCTCAACTTTAAATTATGAGAGTATGCTTTTGATGAGTTTAAAGTATTTTGCCTAAACGGTTCTAAATATTTGTAATTATTTCTATAAAGATTGGTATAAATAAAAATGCCATGACATTAAATTTGTCATGGCATTTTAAAATTAAAGCGCAGTTCTTATTTGCGGACAAGCAGCCAAGTCTGCATACAAAGCATGCACTTGTTCCAATTCATCAAAGCGTAATTGCGCGGTTAATGAATGGTATTTGCCTGTACGTGATTCTTGTACTTTTAACGTTGTTTGGTCAAAGTCAGGAAAATGTTTCACTAGAATATCAACGACAGCTATACGTAATTCTTCACCCGCATCGCCAATGAGTTTAATTGGATAGTCCATTGGAAATACCCAAAGGTCTTCACGGAGTTCGCGAGATGGAGTGCGGTCTAACATAAGTAACCTCATCATGTGAAACGCCTGCATCATCGCAGGCGTTTATAGCTCTTTCTATTAAATGGGGACTAGTCTCGAAATTTCAAGATTTCAAAAATTAGTCATTCTCTAGGAAAGAACGCAAGTGTTCAGAACGAGAAGGGTGACGTAATTTACGCAATGCTTTCGCTTCAATCTGACGAATACGCTCACGTGTTACATCAAACTGCTTACCTACTTCTTCTAAAGTATGATCGGTTGGCATATCAATACCAAAACGCATCTTCAATACTTTTGCTTCACGTTCAGTTAAGTTTTCTAAAACTTCACGAGTTGCTTCTTTTAAGCCTTCTGAAGTCGCAGCATCAATTGGAGACGTGATGTTCTGGTCTTCAATGAAATCGCCAAGATGCGAATCTTCATCATCACCGATTGGAGTTTCCATTGAAATTGGCTCTTTCGCAATTTTAAGAACCTTACGAACTTTAACCTCATCCATTTCTAAGCGTTCGCCTAACTCTTCAGGAGTAGGTTCACGGCCCATTTCCTGTAATAATTGACGCGATACACGGTTAATTTTGTTAATCGTTTCAATCATGTGTACAGGAATACGAATTGTACGAGCCTGATCGGCAATAGAACGGGTAATTGCCTGACGAATCCACCAAGTCGCATAAGTCGAGAATTTATAACCACGACGGTATTCAAACTTGTCTACGGCTTTCATCAAACCAATGTTCCCTTCTTGAATCAAGTCAAGGAACTGTAAACCACGGTTGGTATATTTTTTCGCAATCGAAATTACCAAACGAAGGTTGGCCTCTACCATTTCTTTTTTTGCACGACGAGCTTTGGCTTCACCAATTGCCATACGTTTAGAAATATCTTTAATTTCACTAACGTTTAGGCCAAGCTCTTTTTCGATATCTGCAATTTTTTGCTGGAAGGCTAAAACATCAGGACGAACTTTTTCCAAGTGAGCCTTGATTTCAGCTGGAGCTTTAGCAATTTGTTCATCTAACCAAGCAGGATTAGATTCCTGTTTCGGGAAAGATGTACGGAACTGGTTACGGTCCATACGACCACGACGTACTGCATAACGCATAATTTCACGTTCATTGGCACGAATTTGTTCATGAGTGCCGCGAATCATTTCTGAAATGATGTCAAATAAACGTGGAGTAAATTTAAACATCATAAATACAGTTGCTAAAGACTCAAGAGCTTCATTTGCTTCAGGGCTATTACGGCCATGTTTTTCGATGACAGCTTTAGTTTGAGCCCATGCAGCTTCTAATTCAGCAAAACGAACTTTTGCAACTTCAGGGTCTGGACCTGAATCACCTTCAGAATCATCATCACCTTCAGACTCTTCTTCTTCATCGTCATCATCAAGCTTAACTTCTTTCGTTGACTTTGTAGATGATTCGTCTTCTTCCTCAAGCTCTTCAACGTCTTCTAAAACTTCAGGAATATCTTCATCAGTTTCAGGGTCTAAATAACCAGATAAGATATCGGCAAGACGGCGTTCGCCAGTTAAAAAATCATTATATTCTTTTAATACAACTTCAACAGCATTTGGCCAGTAAGCGATTGAGTTCAAGACATCACGAATGCCTTCTTCAATACGTTTAGCAATGCTGATTTCACCTTCACGGGTTAACAGTTCTACTGTACCCATTTCACGCATGTACATACGTACAGGGTCTGTCGTACGTCCAGGCTCATTTTCAACAGATGCAAGTACGGCAGCAGCTTCTTCTTCAGCAACTTCATCAGTTGCATCAGCTGATTCGCCGAACATGGTATCGTCAGATTCAGGTGCACGCTCGTGTACAGGAATACCAACGTCTTGAAGCATCTGGATGATGTCTTCAATCTGTTCGCTTTCAGTAATCGAGTCCGGCAGATGATCGTTAACCTCAGCGTAAGTTAAGTAACCTTGTTCTTTGCCTCGGCTAATCAGAGCCGCTACTTGAGAAGTAGGGGAATGCATATCGCTCATCTTTGCTTACTCTTTGTTGAATCTGTGGCAGTGAAAAACCGTGCATGATAGCACAATTTGCTTGAAATGTTTGGGCTTTGATCGGTGACCGTTAAATAAAAAATATCTTTGAATTCACGACTATTTTTTGAATATTGGGCTAAAATCATTTTTTTCAAGGTTAAATCATAGAAAAATTTGTAGAAATCTTCGCTTATCAAAAGATTGTTCTGTTTTATAAATACACAATTTTTTGGGTGAAAAAAAGTACAAATGAGCAATTAAATGAAAAAAATATAAATAAAACTTGACAAGGAAAAGTAAGACAGATAAATAGCGGCTAGACCCATTCACATTTTTTCATTATGAGGTAGTTTTAGTGTCTTCTACAGATTTTGAACTAGATGATAACTACGGCGATGATGATGATGTCGGTTTTGATGAGTCATCAGGCAAAATCAGTGCAAAAGAATCGTTGGAAAAACGTAGATTAATTGATGATCTATTGGCACAGCGCCGTTTAGAGCGTGAGTTAAAAGATTTCGATTATGATTTAGACGATGATGATCTTGATGACGAAGACTAATCAAAACTAAATAGGGCATCGTCAGCTTAAGTGCTATGCTATCGTCAATTTCTTTTTAAAGTCAGGTAACACACAATGAGTGCATTAGATTTAGACCAATTAAGTGAATATCTAGATGGAGACCACAATGAGTATGGTCTAGACTTTGCTGCAACTCATGGATTTTTGTGTGCAATTGCAGTAGGCCCTCAGTTTGACCGTTGGTTAGATGAATTGTTCGAAGGTAACCAGAAAAAGGTTCCGGCTGAAATTATTCAACAAATCAAGGTTTGGCTAGAGTCGATTCGTCAAGATTTAGCAAATGAAAATGGGATTGAATTTCCATTTGAAGTTGAAGAAGCTGACGTTGAATCAAGCCTAGGCGATTGGAGTGTAGGGTTTGTTGATGCAATGTTCTTAAACGAAGAGGCTTGGTTTGCCCCTGAGTATGAAGAACAATTGGTTGATTTGACTTTACCAATCATGGTTTTTAGCGGAATTGATGAAGAAGATCCACAGATGGAATCTTTCCGTCGCAATGGACAGTTAATGGATGAACTGGCAGAAGAAATCCCAGATAATTTGAATGAGTTATATTTGATGTACCATACTCCAAATTAATTTATTAGAAGAAATAATAAATAACGTCCTTTCTAGGGCGTTTTTTATTGTCAGAATTTATTTATATGAATTAAAAAAAGGCATCTAGAAAACTAAATGCCTTTTTTGAAACTCTATTAAATCTTATAGACGTTTACGTTTAGCGGCAGCAATTTGTGATTGGCGCATACGGAAGCCAGCTTTTTGTTTTTCAGTGGTTTTATCAATACAGTACAAGCAAGAAACACCATGTTCATAGCTTGGTAGCGCAGACTCTTCAGGAGTTAAAGGCCAGCCACAAGCATGACATTTAATATTTGCACCTTCTTCAACACCATGAGTTACAGCAGTACGTCCATCAAATACGAAACATTCGCCTTCCCAAAGGCTTTCATCAGGAGGAGTTTCTTCTAAATATTTAAGAATACCGCCTTTAAGGTGGTAAACCTCTTTAAAGCCTTCTTGAAGAAGTAAAGAAGTTGATTTTTCGCAGCGAATACCACCCGTACAGAACATCGCGATTTTCTTATCTTTATGTTGTTCTAACTCTTTTTTTACATATTCAGGAAATTCGCGGAAAGTTTCTGTTTTTGGGTCAATCGCCCCCTTGAAAGTTCCGGCTTTATATTCATAGTCATTACGTGTGTCGATTAGAATCACATCATCACGTGCAATAAGCTCATTCCATTCTTTAGGATCAAGATAGTGACCCACTAAATCACGAGGTTTTACTTCAACACCTAAAGTCACGATTTCTTTTTTAAGCTTGATTTTCATTTTACGGAAAGGTTTATCAGAACTATGGGATTCTTTATATTCCATAGCGTTAAAACCTTCGTTTAACAAAAATTGATGAATCGTATCAATTGCCTCACGGTCCCCCGCAACAGTACCATTAATTCCTTCACCTGCTACAATCAGAGTTCCGCAAAGGTTAATTGTTTTCACTAAGTCTAAAAGACGTTGTTGAAGATCAGCTGGATCTTGAACTTCTTTAAATTGATATAGTGCTGCAACAACCCAACCCGCGGTCGCTTGCTGTTCTACAGGTGCAAGCTGTTCTACAGTAGCGTTCATGGAAAACTCCAAATGTATTAAGATAGAAATTTAAGGCGCATATTTTAGCGCGAAAATTCGTAATAAGCGAGAAAACCATAAAAAGTATATGGTTTATTTAAGGAGTCTGTTTTGAGTAGTGATCATCGAATGCTCTCTCTCACCCCATGTGCAGGGCGTTGTTCAACAGTTTTTGGTGATCAGGTGTGTCGTGGTTGTCGCCGCTTTAACCATGAAGTAATTCAATGGAATACCTATACGGCAGAGCAGCGTTTAGCTGTCTGGAAGCGTTTAGATGATCAATTGGATCAGATTTTGGTACCTATGTTGCCGCAGGCAAATCTACAGCATGTAGAAGGATTTATATTAGGTAAACGTGTCAGGTTAATGGAAGGGGCGAGTAAAGGGCGTAAACTCTACCATGCCTTAAAAATATGTGAAAAGAATAAGCATTTAGCTCATGAGAGTGGTTTAGGGATTTCAGAAGCACAAGTTAAAGAAGTATGGACTGAGTTTGAAAGACGTATTTTAGCTTTGGCTAAAGCAAGTTATGAGTTGGCTTGGTTAAGAGCTGATGGTATTAGTCATCACTTATTAAATATGTTTGAAGAAGAATAACTTTTAAAAACTTATTTATAAAAAAAGCTGCCATTAGGCAGCTTTTTTACATTAATGTTCTTTCGAATATTAACGCTTGATGTCACGTTGCACTTCACCAGTGTAAAGCTGACGAGGACGACCAATTTTGTAAGGACCGCTGTGCATTTCTAACCAGTGACTGATCCAGCCAACTGTACGTGCAAGAGCGAAAATAACAGTAAACATTTCTGTTGGGATACCAATCGCTTTAAGGATGATACCAGAGTAGAAGTCTACGTTAGGGTAAAGTTTACGTTCAACAAAGTACGGGTCGTTCAATGCAATACGTTCAAGTTCCATAGCAAGCGCTAATTGAGGATCATTGATACCTAATGCTTCAAGAACTTCGTCACAAGTTTGCTTCATCACTTTAGCACGTGGGTCGAAGTTTTTGTAAACGCGGTGACCGAAGCCCATAAGTTTAACTTCTTTGCGTTTAACTTTTTCCATGAACTCAGCAACATTTTCAACGCTACCGATTTCATCAAGCATTTTAAGAACTGCTTCGTTCGCACCACCGTGTGCAGGACCCCAAAGAGCAGAGATACCAGCAGAGATACATGCATATGGATTCGCACCAGTAGAACCAGCAAGACGAACTGTAGAAGTAGACGCGTTTTGTTCGTGGTCAGCATGAAGCGTAAAGATACGATCCATTGCACGTGCAAGAACAGGGTTTACTTTGTAGTCACGGTCTGCAGGAGTTGCAAACATCATGTGTAAGAAGTTTTCCGCGTAATTTAAGTCATTACGTGGATAAATGAATGGCTGACCTACAGTATATTTGTAGCTCCAAGCAGCAAGCGTTGGAATTTTAGCAATCAAACGAATCGCAGTAATTTCGCGGTGGTTGATGTCTTCAATGTCAAGGTTGTTGTGATAGAAAGCAGATAATGCGCCTACTACACCAACCATGATTGCCATAGGGTGAGCATCACGACGGAAACCATTGAAGAAACGGCTAACTTGATCATGAACCATAGTATGAGCACGAACTTTCGCATCGAACTCAACTTTTTGTTCAGCAGTTGGTAACTCGCCATTTAATAATAAATAACAAGTTTCAAGGTAGTCTGCTTGAGTCGCTAACTGGTCAATCGGGTAACCGCGGTGTAATAAAATACCTTTGTCACCATCGATAAATGTGATTTTAGACTCGCATGAAGCTGTCGCCATAAAACCAGGATCAAAAGTAAAGTGACCTGAGGCCAATACATCTTTAACGTCGATTACATCGGGACCTAATGTGCCACTGTAAATTGGTAATTCAATTTCTTTGCCATCAAGATGTAATACGGCTTTTTTGCCAGTTGCTTCAGACATTCAATAGATCTCCTGTCCTGGTGAATGATTATCTGACTCGAAATCCTAATTTTCTCATGTGCGAATCAGACGGTGTCAAAATTTGCTATAAGATTAGTGAGTACTGAAATTTTGTCAATTATACTTATGGATAAAAAATGACGTTCCCACAGAGAGTTAGTCATCAAGACCCGAGCAAAAAAAGTCAGTAAAATCACTGCATCGGGATGGTATCATAAGTCAATTCAAGAAGAACGTGCAGAAAAAAAATGAAGCGTGAGTACAATTGTAAGCAAATTTTTAAATAAAAATTAAGAATAGGGTAACGTTATAAAATGCCAATCCGTTTAAAAAAATCATAAAACTCAGGCTGTAATTTTAAATTGTGATTCAAAAATCGCCACATTATCACTATTTGATAATTCCAAAAGTTGTCTTTTTTTTAAGTTTAATTGTTTAAAAAATAGCTCATTGAACAGTCTAGAAAAAATTAAAACTCATTTTTTGTAAAAATAGTGATCATTGTTAACAGTCAAGTAGCACTTTATTTCTTTTGATATAAACACGGATAAACCCTCTTTATAGATAAAACTGAATAAAATTAGCAGGTAAGAAGCAGTTTTATTTATATTTTTGTCTTGAGTTGATGATTTATTAACTTTATCTTTAGTCTAAAATGCACTTATTTTAAATAAAACTGTAGAAAAGCAATTTTTTATAAAAGATGAGATTAAACAAGCACATGTTTTGTTTATTCTTAACTTCGGGATAGGAAAGGATGCTGTTTGGCTATGTGAATGATTCTTATTTGATGAGTTTTTGCGGAAAAGCCAAAGTCGATTGTTTGTATTTTGATATTTCGCGTTTTATAATTCAGTGTCGTTTATAGGTTAGGCATGAGCTGTGCTTGCCTAACAATGCCAGCTTTCCTTGGAATTAATTCAACAAACTCCGGTCGGAGTTTCTACCTACAGGATGCCCGCTGTGAAAAGCAACAGACCTGTCAATTTGTCCATGGGTCAGGTGTTAGCGGTAAATTTACGCTCACCCGTGGCTATTGCATCAATTTTACACCGTTTATCAGGTGTCATCGTTTTCTTATTAGTACCAGTTCTCTTATGGATTCTAGATAAATCATTATCTTCACCAGAAGGATTTGACTACGTTAAAAATGTCGTTTTTGGAAATATCCTCGTACGTTTTGTTGTGTGGGTATTTGTAGCCGGCTTGATTTTCCACTTCATTGCTGGGGTTAAGCATTTGCTTGCAGATCTAGGTTTTGCTGAAGAACTGCAAAGCGGTCGTATTGCAGCGACAATTTCATTGATCTTATCTGTGGTAGCCATTATCGCAGCCTTTGTATGGATTATGTTCTAATGAAAAGTGCTACAGGTTTAACAGGTTCAGGTTCTCGTGATTGGTTTATCCAGCGTGTAAGTGCTGTGGTATTGGCAGCTTATACTGTTGTTCTTTTTGGTTGGATCCTCTGCAAAGGCGGATTTGACTATCAACAATGGGCTGGCTTCATGATGACATTACCAATGAAGATTTTCTCTTTGTTGGCAATTTTGTCGCTTATCGCACACGCATGGATTGGTATGTGGCAGGTTTTTACTGACTATGTCACTACTCGTCAAATGGGTCCTTCAGCGAAAGGTTTACGCCTTGTACTGACTACGGCTGTCATTATTGCAGTGTTTGTGTACGCAATCTGGGGTATCCAGATTTTCTGGGCGAATTGATAGGAAGATATCATGGGCGCGATAAACCCTAAAGAAGATTATTCAAATATTCAAAACCTCACTTTCGATGCTGTTATCGTTGGTGGTGGTGGTTCTGGTATGCGTGCATCTTACCAACTTGCTCAAGCAGGTTTGAAAGTTGCAGTACTTACTAAAGTTTTCCCAACACGTTCACATACAGTTGCTGCTCAGGGCGGTATTGGTGCGTCGTTAGGTAACATGCAAGAAGATAACTGGCATTTCCACTTTTACGATACAGTAAAAGGTTCTGACTGGTTAGGTGACCAAGACGCAATCGAATTTATGTGTCGTGAGGCGCCAAAAGTTGTTTATGAACTTGAACACTTAGGTATGCCGTTTGACCGTAACGCTGATGGTACAATTTACCAACGTCCGTTCGGTGGTCACTCTGCAAACTATGGTGATAAACCAGTTCCACGTGCTTGTGCAGCTGCCGACCGTACTGGTCACGCTTTATTGCACACGCTTTATCAAAGCAACGTGAAAATGGGTACTCAATTCTTCGTTGAGTGGATCGCTCTTGATTTGATCCGTAACGAAGCGGGTGATGTACTCGGTGTAACTGCAATTGACCAAGAAACTGGTAACATTGCAGTATTCCAAGCAAAAGCAACATTATTTGCAACTGGTGGTGCTGGTCGTGTTTACCGTGCATCAACAAATGCTTATATCAACACTGGTGACGGTCTTGGTATGGCTGCTCGTGCTGGTATTCCATTACAAGATATGGAATTCTGGCAATTCCACCCTACAGGTGTTGCGGGCGCAGGCGTATTGTTGACTGAAGGTTGTCGTGGTGAAGGTGCGATCCTTCGTAACAAAGACGGCGAACCATTCATGGAACGTTATGCACCAACTTTAAAAGACTTGGCTCCGCGTGACTTCGTATCACGTTCTATGGACCAAGAAATTAAAGAAGGTCGTGGTTGTGGTCCAAAAGGTGATTATATCTTGCTTGATATGACTCACTTGGGTGCTGACACAATTATGAAGCGTTTACCATCTGTATTTGAGATTGGTAAAAAATTCGCAAACGTTGACATCACTAAAGAACCAATTCCAGTAGTACCAACGATCCATTATCAAATGGGTGGTATTCCTACAAATATGCATGGTCAAGTGTGCTTACCAGAGCCTGGTACAGACAACTACACTAAACCTGTAAAAGGTTTCTATGCAATCGGTGAGTGTTCATGCGTATCAGTACATGGTGCGAACCGTTTAGGTACTAACTCACTTCTTGACTTGGTTGTATTTGGTAAGGCTGCTGGTGAGCACATTATCGATTACGTAACTAAGCATCATGGTGATGAATATGCACCGCTTCCAACAAATGTATTAGAGCAAACTTTAGCTCGTGTACGTAAATTGGATGAATCAACTTCTGGCGAAAATGCTCAAGAAGTTGCTGATGCAATTCGTGATATCGTTCAAGATCACGCAGGTGTATTCCGTACTCAAGCATTGCTTGATAAGGGTGTTAAAGAGATTCTTGCTCTTGAACCACGCGTGCGTAACATCCACTTGAAAGATAAATCTAAAGTATTTAACACTGCACGTGTTGAAGCGCTTGAAGTTGAAAACTTATATGAAGTTGCAAAAGCTACATTAATTTCAGCTGCTGCGCGTAAAGAATGTCGTGGTGCGCATACGGTAGTTGATTATGAATTACCAGCTGATCACCCAACTTATTCATACGGTCGCCGTGATGATGAGTGGATGAAACATACTTTATGGTATTCATCAGATAACCGTTTGGAATATAAGCCAGTGCGCTTCAAGCCGTTAACTGTTGATCCAATTCCACCAGCACCACGTACATTCTAATCGGGAGTATAAAGATGAGTAGAGGTACTCGTACATTCGAAATCTACCGCTATGATCCTGATAAGGATAAAGCGCCGTACATGCAAACTTTCAAGCTTGAATTGACTGATAAGCACCGTATGTTGCTTGATGCATTGCTTGCTTTGAAGGTTCAAGACGAAACGTTAACATTCCGTCGTTCTTGCCGTGAAGGTATTTGTGGTTCTGATGGTGTGAATATCAATGGTAAAAATGGTTTGGCTTGCTTGCAAAACCTTAACGATTTACCAGAGAAAATCGTAATTCGTCCATTACCTGGTTTGCCGGTTGTTAAAGATTTGGTTGTTGATATGAACCAATTCTATGATCAGTATGACAAAATTCAGCCATTCTTGATCAATAACCAACCTGCTCCACCTAAAGAGCGTTTGCAATCTCCTGAAGAGCGTGAACACTTAAATGGTTTGTATGAGTGTATTCTTTGTGCATGTTGTTCAACTTCATGCCCATCATTCTGGTGGAACCCTGATAAATTCTTGGGTCCTTCAGCGTTGTTGAATGCATATCGTTTTATTATCGACTCTCGTGATACTGCAACTGCAGAACGTTTGGCTCGTCTTGACGATCCATTCAGTTTGTTCCGTTGTAAAGGTATTATGAACTGTGTGTCAGTATGTCCTAAAGGTTTGAATCCAACAAAAGCAATCGGTCATATCCGTAATATGTTGTTAGATCAAGCGGGTTAATTCTGCGCAAATAGAGAACGCACATCCTTGATGTGCGTTTTTTTTTAATTTTATAATACGTGTCTTATACTTTAGTCGGTAAAAGAGGGGTTTTTATATAAAGCACCATATATTAATAGATAAAATTGGATATGTATTTCGCCAATTTATAGATGGTATGTGTCAAAAAAATCAATCGTTCGTTAAGAACATGATACGATTTGCCACAAAGTTATAGGTGAAAAAAGCGTATACTAGTGAAATTAAATTAAGTGGCACGATCTTAGATCTGTGCTTAATTTTTATGGTTAAAGTCATTTTAGAAAAGTTAATTTTAAAGTTAATTTTTCTAAAAAGATTTGCAAAAAATTGCTCGGTTTTTTATCGAGTATAAGGTGAGTGATGATGCCATTGAGGGCGTTGTGATTCATTAATTACCTATGGAGTTTTCTCTCTAGGTAGTATGACGCCCCATGGTCTTGAAGACCTGTTGGGTAAGTAGTGTCATTTTTACCAATTTGACATTATGCATCATGGGTATGCTTAAAAGGCAGCCTGTAATATTTTTTGCAATAGGAAATGGGTCCACAAATGCAAGAAGTTGCTGACGCATTGCGTCTTGACACTGAACTTTCCGCTGATAGTGCAGCGTATATTGAAGAACTTTACGAGCAGTACCTGACTTCCCCAACCTCCGTCGCTGAGGACTGGCGCCAATATTTCGATAAATATCCAAAGGGTGACCAACCACACAGCGCTGTGCGTGAGCAATTCCTATTACTAGGACGTAATGCTAATCGTGTTCAACCTGTTGTACAAAGTACTGTAAGTACTGAACATGAGCGTCGTCAAATTGGCGTTTTACAACTCATTGCTGCTTATCGCAATCGCGGACATCAAAAAGCTAAGTTAGATCCGTTAGGTCTTGCTAAGCGTGAAGATATTCCTGATTTAGATCTTTCAGCACACGGTTTAACCAAATCAGATTTAGACACAGTATTCAACACAGGCAATCTTGAGATCGGTAAAAGCGAAGCAACGCTTGCTGAGATGATTGAAGCAATGGAAGCAATCTATTGTGGTTCGATCGGTGTTGAATATATGCATATCGTGGACACAAAAGAGAAACGTTGGATTCAACAACGTCTTGAAAGTGCCCGTGGTAAATTCAATTTCTCAAATGAACAAAAGAAAGGCTTCTTAGAGCGCTTAACTGCTGCTGAAGGCTTAGAAAAATATCTCGGTAATAAATACGTCGGCGCTAAACGTTTTGGTGTTGAAGGCGGTGAATCTTTTATTCCTATGGTAAATGAGATTATCCAGCGTGCTGGTGCCGTAGGTTGTAAAGAAGTTGTTATCGGTATGCCACACCGTGGTCGTTTGAACCTTCTTGTTAATATTATGGGTAAAAACCCTGCGGACTTATTTGGTGAGTTCGAAGGTAAAGCACTTCATAAGAAAGGTTCTGGTGACGTTAAATACCACCAAGGTTTCTCAAGTAATGTAATGACTCCAGGTGGTGAAGTTCACTTGGCATTGGCATTTAACCCATCTCACTTGGAAATCGTTGGCCCTGTAGTTGAAGGTTCTGTACGTGCGCGTCAAGTACGTCGTAGAGACATCGGCGGTGATGACGTATTACCAGTTATTGTTCATGGTGATGCTGCATTTGCAGGTCAGGGCGTGAACATGGAAACCTTCCAGATGTCACAAACTCGTGGCTATACTGTGGGCGGTACAGTTCATATTATTGTGAACAACCAAGTTGGTTTCACAACTTCTGATCCACGTGATGCGCGTTCGACAGAATACTGTACAGACGTTGCTAAAATGATTCAGGCTCCTATCTTCCATGTAAATGGTGATGATCCTGAAGCTGTTATCTTTGCTACTCAATTAGCACATGATTTCCGTCACGAATTCCGTAAAGATGTAGTCATCGATTTGTTCTGTTACCGTCGTCGCGGCCATAACGAAGCAGATGAGCCATCTGGTACACAACCATTGATGTATCAAGTGATTGCGAAGAAAGCAACTACTCGTACACTTTATGCTGATCAATTGGTACAAGAGAAAGTACTTGACCGTGCTGAAGCTGACCAAATGGTTGAAGATTATCGTGCTGATTTAGAAGCGGGTAATCATGTAGCGAATGCTTTGATTCTTGAACCGAACACTAAAATGTTTGTAGATTGGACTCCATATTTGGGCCATGAATATACAGACGATTGGGATACTTCATTTGACATAAACCGCCTTAAAGAATTAGGCGAGGGCATGAGCAAGCTTCCTGAAGGGTTTGTAATGCAGCGTCAGGTTCAAAAAGTAATTGAAGACCGCGTGAAAATGCAAACTGGTGAAACTCCATTGAACTGGGGTGCAGCAGAAACTTTAGCTTATGCGACTTTATTAGATGAAGACTATCTAGTTCGTATTACTGGTGAAGACGTGGGTCGTGGTACCTTCTCACACCGTCATGCAAAATTGCATAACCAAGTTGATGGTTCAACTTACATTCCTCTTTGCCATGTGAAAGAGAACCAACCACGTTTTGCGATTTACGACTCTCTTTTATCTGAAGAAGCAGTTCTTGCGTTCGAATATGGTTACGCAACTACAATTCCTAAGAGCTTGATTATTTGGGAAGCACAATTTGGTGACTTCGTAAACTGTGCTCAAGTTGTGATTGACCAGTTTATTGCTTCTGGTGAGACTAAGTGGGAGCGTGTTTGTGGTTTAACAATGTTGTTACCACACGGTTTCGAAGGTCAAGGTCCAGAGCACTCTTCAGCTCGTTTAGAACGTTTCTTACAGTTATGTGCTGAAGACAACATGCAAGTGATCACTCCAACGACACCTGCACAGATTTTCCATGCATTACGTCGTCAGGCTGTACGCCCAATTCGTAAGCCATTAATCGTAATGTCACCGAAATCTTTACTTCGTCATAAACTTGCGACTTCTACTTTAGAAGAGCTAGCACATGGTTCATTCCAAACTGTAATTGACGAAATCGATCAAATTAACAAGTCAGATGTAACTCGTCTTGTACTTTGTGGCGGTAAAGTTTATTACGACTTACTCGAAAAACGTCGTGAACAAAACTTAACTAATGTTGCAATTGTACGTATTGAACAGTTGTATCCATACCCAGAGCAACGTCTTGCGGAAATCTTGGCTGCTTATCCAAATGTGAAAGAACTCGTTTGGGCGCAAGAAGAGCCGAAGAACCAAGGGGCTTGGTTGTTTATCGCACCGCGTTTATATGACGATATCTTAAAATCTGGCAAACAAATCCGTATCAGTTTTGCAGGTCGTGAAGCTTCTGCTGCACCAGCTTGTGGCTCACCGTACTTGCATGCAAAACAACAAGCTCAGCTAATTAATGATGCATTGGCAATCGAAGCTGAACAATCAGGAGATTCTCAATAATGGCAACCGAAATTAAAGCACCGGTATTCCCAGAGTCTGTTGCAGATGGAACCATCGCAACTTGGCATAAAAAGGTGGGTGAACCTGTATCACGTGATGAAGTAATCTGTGATATTGAAACCGACAAAGTTGTTTTAGAAGTTGTTGCTCCTGCAGATGGTAGCTTGGTTGCAATCATTAAAGGTGAAGGCGATACAGTTCTTTCTGACGAAGTTATTGCTCAATTCGAAGCTGGTGCTGGCGCAGCGGCTGCTGCTCCTGCGGCAGTAGAACAAGCAGTTGCTCAGACTCAAGCTGGTGCTGCTCCTGTTGTTGAGCGTAATGAAACTGTATCTGATCAAGCTCCTGCGGTACGTAAAGCGTTAACTGAATCTGGTATTGCTGCTTCTGACGTACAAGGTACTGGTCGTGGTGGTCGTATTACTAAAGAAGATGTTGCAAACCATCAAGCTAAACCAGCTGCTAACGTTACTCCATTAAGCGTTGCTGTTGGCGAGCGTATCGAAAAACGCGTTCCAATGACTCGTTTACGTAAACGTGTAGCTGAGCGTCTTCTTGCAGCTACTCAAGAAACAGCTATGTTAACTACATTTAACGAAGTTAACATGAAGCCAATCATGGAATTACGTAAGCAATATAAAGATGCTTTCGAAAAACGTCATGGTGCTCGTTTAGGCTTCATGTCATTCTTCGTTAAAGCAGCAACTGAAGCGCTAAAACGCTACCCAGCTGTAAATGCTTCAATTGATGGCGATGATATCGTTTATCACGGTTACTATGACATCGGTGTTGCAGTATCTTCTGATCGTGGTCTTGTTGTACCAGTATTACGTGATACTGACCGTATGAGCTATGCAGAAGTTGAAGCAGGTATTGCTGCTTACGCTGCTAAAGCACGTGATGGTAAATTATCTATCGAAGAAATGACTGGCGGTACTTTCACGATCACTAACGGTGGTACTTTCGGTTCATTACTTTCAACTCCAATTTTGAACCAGCCGCAAACTGGTATCTTGGGTATGCATAAAATCCAAGAACGTCCTATGGCGGTAAATGGTCAAGTTGAAATCTTGCCAATGATGTACTTAGCGCTTTCTTATGACCACCGTATGATCGATGGTAAAGAAGCTGTAGGTTTCTTGGTAGCAATCAAAGAATTGTTAGAAGAACCAGCTAAACTCATTCTTGATCTTTAATTTCTTCGAATAAATACCTACCAGGGTAGAGTAATCCTCTATCCTGGTTTATGGAGATAAAAATGTCTCAACAATTTGATCTTGTTGTCATTGGCGGTGGTCCTGGTGGTTATGAAGCTGCGATTCGCGCTGCTCAACTAGGCTTCAAAGTCGCTTGTATTGAAAAACGTATTCATAACGGTAAGCCTTCTTTAGGTGGTACTTGCTTAAACGTAGGTTGTATCCCTTCTAAAGCTTTGCTTGATTCTTCTCATCGTTATGAAGATACAGTGCATCATTTAGCTGATCACGGTATTACAACTGGTGAAGTGAATTTCGATCTTGCAAAACTTCTTGCTCGTAAAGACAAAATTGTTGACCAATTAACTGGCGGTATTGATCAATTGCTTAAAGGCAACGGTATCGAGTGGTTAAAAGGTACAGGTAAATTACTTGCTGGTAAAAAAGTTGAGTTTGTTCCACATGAAGGTGAAACTCAAATTTTAGAACCTAAATACGTAATTCTTGCGTCTGGTTCTGTGCCTGTAAATATTCCTGTAGCTCCTGTAGATCAAGATATTATTGTTGATTCAACTGGCGCATTAAACTTCCCTGAAGTACCTAAGCGTTTAGGTGTAATTGGTGCAGGTGTAATCGGTTTAGAACTTGGTTCAGTATGGCGTCGTCTTGGTGCAGAAGTTGTTGTATTTGAAGCAATGGATGCATTCTTGCCAATGGCTGATAAAGCACTTTCTAAGGAATATCAAAAAATCTTGACTAAACAAGGTTTAGATATCCGCATTGGTGCAAAAGTATCTGGTACTGAAGTAAACGGTCGTGAAGTGACTGTTAAATATACTCAAGCTGGTGAAGACAAAGAACAAACGTTTGATAAGTTAATCGTTTGTGTTGGCCGTAAAGCTTATGCGGAAGGTTTATTGGCTGAAGATTCAGGTATTAAATTAACTGAGCGTGGTTTAGTTGAAGTAAATGATCACTGTGCAACTTCTGTAGAAGGTGTATATGCGATTGGTGACTTAGTACGCGGTCCAATGCTTGCTCATAAAGCAATGGAAGAGGGCGTAATGGCTGTTGAACGTATTCATGGTCATGCAGCTCAAGTAAACTATGACACAATCATTTCTGTTATCTATACACACCCTGAAGCGGCGTGGGTTGGTTTAACTGAAGAGCAAGCTAAAGAAAAAGGTCATGAAGTAAAAACTGGTCAATTCGGTTTTGCTGTAAATGGTCGTGCTTTAGCTGCTGGTGAAGGTGCAGGTTTTGTTAAGTTTGTTGCTGATGCAAAAACTGACCGTTTATTAGGTATGCATGTGATTGGGCCTGCGGCATCTGATATCGTTCACCAAGGTATGATCGCACTTGAATTTGTATCTTCTGTTGAAGATCTTCAGTTGATGACTTTTGGTCACCCAACATTCTCTGAAGTTGTTCATGAAGCTGCACTTGCTGTAGATGGTCGTGCAATTCACGCGATTCAACGTAAGCGTAAATAAAATAAAGAGCGGTCCTCCGCTCTTTTTCACATTCGATGGTGTGATTAAAAAATCATCAAGTTGATAGACGTAGACAGCAATTTGCTTATACAACATGAGAATGTTGCGCAAATTGAAGACAACAAACAAAGTTAAGTAGGTAACTAAATGAACTTACATGAGTATCAAGCTAAAGCGTTATTGAAAGAATATGGTATGCCGGTACAAGAAGGTATCTTGGCAACCAATGCAGACGAAGCAGTTGCTGCATTTGAACAGCTTGGTGGTAAATTCGCTGTAATGAAGGCGCAAGTTCATGCTGGTGGTCGTGGTAAG
>NZ_POYH01000089.1:107967-113186 GCF_002899995.1 Acinetobacter sp. AKBS16
CTGGTGGCGTTAAAGTTGCAAAATCTAAAGAAGATGTTATCGAATTTGCAAACAATATCATTGGTACTCGTCTTGTAACGTATCAAACAGATGCAAATGGTCAACCAGTAAACAGCATCATTGTTGCTGAAGACGTATATCCAGTTGAGCGTGAGCTTTACTTGGGTGCGGTTGTAGACCGTTCTAGCCGTCGTATTACTTTCATGGCTTCTACAGAAGGTGGTGTAGAAATCGAGAAAGTTGCGGAAGAAACTCCAGAAAAAATTATCAAAGTTGAAGTTGATCCATTAGTTGGTTTACAACCATTCCAAGCACGTGAAGTTGCGTTTGCTTTAGGTTTGAAAGACAAACAAATCGGTCAATTCGTGAAAATCATGACAGCTGCTTACCAAGCATTTGTTGAAAATGATTTTGCTTTATTTGAAATTAACCCTCTTTCAGTTCGTGAAAATGGCGAAATTTTATGTGTAGATGCGAAAGTAGGTATCGACTCTAACGCGCTTTACCGTTTACCTAAAGTTGCTGCTTTACGTGACAAATCTCAAGAGAATGAGCGTGAATTAAAAGCATCTGAATTTGATCTTAACTATGTTGCTTTAGAAGGTAACATCGGTTGTATGGTTAACGGTGCTGGTCTTGCAATGGCAACTATGGACATCATTAAACTTTATGGTGGTCAGCCTGCAAACTTCCTTGACGTTGGTGGCGGCGCAACTAAAGAGCGTGTAATTGAAGCGTTCAAAATCATCCTTGCTGATACATCTGTACAAGGTGTTTTAATCAACATCTTCGGTGGTATCGTACGTTGTGACATGATTGCTGAAGCAATTATTGCAGCGGTTCAAGAAGTAAACGTAACTGTTCCAGTTGTTGTTCGTTTAGAAGGTAACAACGCTGAGTTAGGTGCTAAATTACTTGATGAATCTGGTTTGAAATTAATTTCTGCGAACGGTTTGTCTGATGCCGCAGAAAAAGTTGTAGCTGCAGTTAAAGCGTAAGGGGAGTATCAATCATGAGCGTATTAATTAATAAAGACACTAAAGTATTGGTACAAGGTTTTACTGGTAAAAACGGTACTTTCCACTCTGCACAAGCTTTAGACTACGGTACAAAAGTTGTTGGTGGTGTTACTCCAGGTAAAGGTGGTACAACTCACCTTGACTTACCAGTATTCAACACAATGAAAGAAGCTGTACGTGAAACAAATGCAGATGCATCTGTAATCTATGTACCAGCTCCATTCGTTTTAGACTCAATCGTTGAAGCGGTTGATTCGGGTGTTGGCCTAATCGTTGTGATCACTGAAGGTGTTCCAACAATCGACATGCTTAAAGCAAAACGTTATTTAGAAACTAACGGTAACGGTACTCGTTTAGTTGGTCCTAACTGCCCAGGCGTGATCACTCCGGGTGAATGTAAGATCGGTATTATGCCTGGTCACATCCACCAACCAGGTCGTATTGGTATCATTTCACGTTCAGGTACATTGACTTATGAAGCTGTTGCTCAAACAACTAAGCTTGGTTTAGGTCAGTCTACTTGTATCGGTATCGGTGGTGACCCAATCCCAGGTATGAACCAAATTGAAGCTCTTCAATTGTTCCAAGACGATCCAGATACTGATGCAATTATCATGATCGGTGAGATCGGTGGTACAGCGGAAGAAGAAGCTGCTGAATTCATCAAATCTAACGTGACTAAACCTGTAGTAGGTTACATCGCTGGTGTAACTGCGCCTAAAGGTAAGCGTATGGGTCACGCTGGTGCGATCATTTCTGGTGGTCAAGGTACTGCTGAGGAGAAATTCGCTGCATTTGAAAAAGCAGGTATGGCTTATACTCGTAGCCCAGCTGAGCTTGGTTCAACTATGTTGCAAGTATTAAAAGAGAAAGGTTTAGCTTAATTGCTTCCTTGAATCTTTAAAAAATACCGCATCTGAAAAATGATGCGGTATTTTTTTGTATTATTGAAAAGTTAAATAAAATAATTGATATAAGGAATAATTTGGTTAAAAAAGACAAAAAAATACGCAATGATTGGGGTGATCACTGCGTAGAACAACGAATCTGTTAAAAACAGTTTCGGCTTAAGGAGAAATGTCGTGAGGTTCATATCAACCTACTCAAGTTATATTAGTGACGCATTCTTATTTGTTCATTAAGGTTCACGTTAATTAGTGTTACTTCACGTTAAAAGGGTAAAAGCGTGTGAATCATAATAAATATATAGAAATTCTAAAAAATTAAATTATTGAATCTAAATATAATTATAAAAAAAGCCCCGTAGGGCTTTTTTGATTTATATCTCTAATATAAAAATTAGAACTTAAATAAGCCTAATCCATCTTTAACTTCGTCCAAAGTCTGCTGAGTAATGATTCGACATTTATCAGTACCTTGGCGTAAAACATCCATAATGTAGTCAGGATCTTTAGCAAGTTCTTCACGACGTTCACGTATAGGTGTAATTAATTCTTTTAGTACACCTTCAAGACGTTTTTTAACTGTACCATCACCAAGACCACCACGGCGGTAGTGTGCTTTTAGCTCTTCAACTTCTTCTTTATTTGGGTCAAATGCATCTAAATAAGTAAATACAATGTTTCCTTCAACTTGGCCCGGATCTTCGATGCGAAGATGATTTGGATCGGTATACATCGCATTTACAGCTTTTTTGATGTCTTTGTCAGAAGCATTTAAAACAATGGTATTGCCTAATGACTTAGACATTTTCGCTTTACCATCAAAACCAGGTAAACGAGCCATATTAGAAAGCAATGCTTTACATTCAGGTAGAAGGTCTTGACCAATTTGACGGTTTACACGACGCACGATTTCGTTAGTTTGCTCAATCATTGGAATTTGATCTTCGCCTACTGGTACTACAGTCGCTTTAAAAGCCGTAATATCAGCTGCCTGTGCTACAGGGTAGCAAAGGAAACCGGCAGGAATATCACGTTCAAAACCACGCATTTGAATTTCAGATTTGATGGTTGGGTTGCGTTCCAAACGAGCTACAGTTACAAAGTTAAGATATAACATTGTAAGCTCATTCAGTGCAGGCAAGCATGACTGTACACAAATTGTGGTTTTACTTGGATCAATGCCTACCGCTAAATAGTCTAGAGCAACTTCTAAAATGTTACGGCGTACTTTATCTGGGTTGTCGGCATTGTCTGTTAAAGCTTGTGCATCTGCTAATAAGAGATGTTGATGATGGCTATCCTGTAGACTTACACGAGAACGCAAAGAACCGACAAAATGCCCGAGGTGAAGTTGTCCGGTTGGGCGGTCGCCTGTCAAAATAATTGGACGCTGATCAACATTACTCATTATTTATTCCACTATGGTATTGGCTTAATCAGGGATAATAAGCCCTGCAATATAAAAGATTGGCATTATTGTACGGGAAATAAAATTTTTTCGTCAGCAATTGGGTAAACTTTTCTTAAAATAATATTGTGAATTTATTCAGTAAAATTACAAAAATTGAAAAAAATCATCTTACAATAGTTTAATAAATACAAACCTGGATAAGAAATGGCAAGTGGCTTACTTTTACTACTAGATGATATTGCAACAATTTTAGATGACGTCGCCTTAATGAGCAAAATGGCAGCAAAAAAAACTGCTGGTGTTTTAGGTGATGATTTGGCTTTAAATGCACAACAGGTTACAGGTGTCCGTGCTGATCGCGAATTACCGATTGTGTGGAAAGTTGCTAAAGGCTCCTTTGTTAATAAGCTCATTTTAGTTCCTCTAGCTTTATTAATTAGTGTGATTGCTCCTTGGTTGATTAATCCTTTATTAATGCTTGGCGGGCTATTCTTATGTTATGAGGGTGTTGAAAAAGTTCTTCATACCATTACACATAAAAAAGCCTCAACCTCAGAAGAAGCACAAAAAGAGTTTGATAGTGAAGAGTTAGACTTGGCAACTTTTGAAAAAGATAAAGTGAAAGGAGCTATTCGTACAGACTTTATTTTGTCAGCTGAAATTGTGGTTATTTCTTTAGGTACTGTGGCAACTGCAACTTTAATGACTAAAGTTAGTGTCCTCAGCATTATTGCAGTTGTGATGACGATCGGCGTTTATGGTTTGGTCGGCATGATTGTTAAGATTGATGACTTGGGTCTATATTTAACAAAACAGGCTGCTTCTTTTAAACAAACTATTGGTCGCGGGCTGCTTGCATTTGCGCCACTTTTAATGAAGTTATTGTCTATCGTCGGCACTATTGCGATGTTCTTGGTAGGTGGAGGGATTATTAATCATACGATTCCTTTACTCCATCATGTCACTGAAAATACAGTTGACCATGTGGAAACTATACCTGCTGTAGGCAACATCATTGGTGCTTTAACCCCAACGCTTATTAACTTTGCAATAGGAATTGTTGCTGGTGCAATAGTATTGCTTGTTGTTAGCTTGATACAAAAAATGTGGCCAAAAGCTTCTACTTAATCAGGCCATCTACAAAGAAGAGGGAAATTATGCGTTGGAGAGATCGTCGAGTCAGTACCAATGTTGAAGACCGTCGAGGCGGAGGCGGTGTTAGGGCAGGTGGTATTAGTATTATTGGTTTGGTTGTGGCATTTGTTGCATGGAAATTTTTTGGCGTTGACCCCCAACAAGCATATCAGGCAACGCAGCAGGTTACTGCTTCGCAACAATCAAATGCAACTGCACCCGAAAGTTTAACAGCCGAGCAAAAGGAAGCTTCTGATTTTGTTGGAACAGTATTAGCCGATACAGAGGATACGTGGACACCTATTTTTAAACAGTTAGGTAAAACTTATACGCCACCAAAATTAGTCTTGTTTAGTGGGATGATTCAGTCAGGCTGTGGTACAGCTCAGTCTGCAATGGGTCCCTTTTATTGCCCAGCAGATCAGAAGGTTTATATAGATACAGAATTCTTCAAAGATATGCGTGAGCAGATGGGAATATCTGGCGAACAAAATCAGACAGAATTATCGAGACAAGATCAGGCAGGGGACTTTGCCCAAGCTTATGTAGTTGCCCATGAAGTAGGACATCATGTTCAAACTTTGCTTGGTATTTCATCTCAAGTACAACAGGCTCGTGCACAAGTCAGTCAAAGAGAAGGTAATCAGTTATCTGTACGTCAAGAATTACAAGCTGACTGTTTAGCGGGTATCTGGGCCAATCATAATCAACAGCGTACTCAGTTTTTAGAGCAGGGAGACGTTGAGGAAG
>NZ_POYH01000089.1:113274-115832 GCF_002899995.1 Acinetobacter sp. AKBS16
GATGACTACTTACAAAAACGGGCAACTGGACAGGTCGTTCCGGATAGCTTTACTCATGGTAGTAGTGAACAGCGAATGCACTGGTTCCAAGTCGGTTTAAAAACTGGTGATATTAGCCAATGCGATACTTTTAATAATTCTATCTAAATCTATAAATAAGATGAGTTTACAAGGTGTTTAAGTAGGCTCATCTTTTTAATCATCCCTCCAACATAATTAATGTTAAGAAATTTAACTAATTGATAGAATGATTAACGTAATTCGTTAAACTTGTATTCCAACTTTTTAATTGCTTGGGCACACATGAGGTGCCTATTTTCTCGTTCTGTTCAGTTCTGCTGTCTAGATTTTTTATTTGGTCATTGACCCAGAAGAAGGGTGTTCATGGGTAATTTTTTCTTATTACAAGCATTTACGGTTGTATTTGCCTTATCAATTGCGACCACCATATTTAATAAGCGTATTTTGGGCTTTCCTCAGGCTATCGGCGTACCACTTGTTTCTGCGATTTTTGTCTTCATTTTGCAATGGGGAGCCAGTCTTTTAAATGGTAATCAATTCATTACTATCAATATTCATAATATTGAGGAAGCAGTACGTCACATCGATTTCTATGATTTTTTAATTAATGGCGTTATTTGCTTTATTCTGACATCTTCAGCACTTAAATTTAAAATTTCAGATCTAAGAAGCTATTGGAAACAGATTAGTATTTTGGCCACTATTGCCTTGGTAATCTGCGCTGTATTGTTTGGTAGCTTACTTTACGGTTTCCAATTGTTAGTTGGGCATCATGTACCAATTTTGGTTCTTCTATTATTAGGTGCAGCATTAGGTGCAACAGACCCGATCGGTATTAAAGGTGTTTTAAGTTCAATTCGTGCTCCTCATCATCTCATTGTTAAATTAGAAGGAGAATCTTTATTTAACGATGCGATGTGTATTGCCTTATTTATGACATTACTGAATGTTTTACAGGGTGAACATTTTTCATTGGTTGCGACATTAGAAGCTTTGCTTTATGAAATTGTGGTTGCTGTTGGTATTGGGTGGGCATTTGGGATAGGTACTTTACGCTTATTGCGTGGTAAACACGAAATGGAGTCCCTGATTTTAACAACTGCCTTACTTGCAAGCGGAGCATATTTGGTGGCTCTATTCGCCCATGCTTCCGCACCGATTGCCTGCGTAATTGGTGGTTTAATCGTCGGTAATAAATGGAAAGAAATTCGTGAAGAGCGTGAGATCAGAGAGGTTAACCATTTTTGGCATACAGTAGAAGGGATTATCAATTCATTCTTATTTACCTTAATTGGCCTTGAGTTATTTATTCTTGACTTAAACTTTAGCCTGATTTTAGGTGGAATAGTTGCTTTCTTTATTCTGCATATTTCTCGTTTTGCAGCAAACTTTATGTCTTTTGCTTTCTTCCCAACAATGCGTAAGACCAAAAGTTACAATGGTAGTTTAACTATTTTATCTTGGGGTGGTGTTCGAGGAGGGATTTCACTCGCTTTGATTTTGGCGGTCGCGAATATTCCGGCGCTGAGCCCTTATAGCAGTATTCTGATTGGATATACCTTTATTAGCGTATTGTTATCTGGTGTAGTGTGTGGACTTGGCCTTCCTGCGGTAATGAATGCGTTTTATTACAATCCTAATGAAGAAACGGAAGGGCTTAAAGGCTTTTATCAAAAGCTATGCCATAAAATGAATCGCCGTGGCTTTCAATATATAGTTGGAGAAGATGCATTAGGAAGAGAAACAATTACTATCTTTAACCCAGATGTTATTGTTGATCAAAAAACAGAAGACGGGATCGCAACCATGCATGATCCAAATAAGTTACAAGAAGTAAAACGTTTTGAAAGTCCCGATAATTTCTAAAGGTAAATAAAAAATAATTTTATTTGAATATAAAAATGAGGCTTTAGTGTAATAGTAAAATATTATCTAAGGCCATTTTTTTTATATATATCATTATTAATATATTTTATTTTGTTGAGATATTAAAACTTGTTATATGAAAATTTAAATTAAAATAATTTTTAATGAATGTTCAATATTGAAAAATTAATTTTCTTTTACATATAAAAAAGTTAATAAGCTTTTTGAATAGATTATAAGTAGAAAAATCAGATTTTTATTTATATAAAATTTGTATTAGTTAATTTTTTTTCTTTAAGGGCTTTAGTATTTATTTTTTTTATTTTAAAGTGATTAACGTAAAAATGATCACATTACTTAATGTTTTTTAAGTTGTAGATCAAAAAACATGAAAACATTAAGTAAAAAGAATTATACATAAAATCATTTAAATCAATAATATAAAGGAATGTAGATATGCCTGAGATACAAATTATTGCTAAGGATAATCATAAGACCTTGGTAACCACAGAGGGAACTTCTGCAAAACTTTCAGAAGCGTCAGTTGTATTGGTGAAAGTGGCTGCCAGTGATGTATTGGTAGTGAATAGGGAGGGTACCAATGCAGTCATACGTCTGAAAAATGGCGAGACCATTGTTATTGAAGGTTTCTTTAGCGGAACAGCCGAGCA
>NZ_POYH01000089.1:115929-116679 GCF_002899995.1 Acinetobacter sp. AKBS16
AAAGATAACAGTCTGGTTTTCCAAGATGAAAATGGACAGTTGATTTGGGCAAAATTCAAAGATGCTGAAAATGATGCAGATGCTGATAGTGATGCGGACGCAGATGCTGACAGTGATGTGGAACCACAAGCACTTTTAGGTGAGGATTTACCAGCAGCTCTACCAGCAGAAGCTCCACAAGAGTTGGTATCTGATGTTATTTACCAGCCTATTTCTTCAATTGAACCTTTACTTTATCATGATGCAGGCGTGAACCCATGGTTATGGGCTGCTATTCCACTAGTTGCGGGCGGTATTATCGCCGCAGCATCAAATCATGATAGTAATGATGATTCTTCAACACCAACAGATACTACACCACCAGCTACTCCTTCTGTACCGAGTGGTTATCTGGACAATGTTGGACCTGATCAAGGAATCAAGGGGTCAGGAAGCAGCACAGATGATACGACACCAGGTGTTGTGATTTCTGCACCGGGTGCAGGTGAGACTCCGACCTTGTATGTTGATGGTGAGAAGGTAGCTGCAAGCTATGATCCTGTAACCGGTACACTAACGCCTACCACTCCGCTGGCAGATGGTTCACATCAACTGACTTATACGCTGACTGATGGAGCAGGTAATGAAAGTGCACAGAGCCCAGCAATAACAGTTACTGTAGATACATTAGCACCGGCTACTCCTTCTGTACCGAGTGGTTATCTGGACAATGTTGGACCTGATCAAGGAATCAAGGGGTCAGGAAGCAGC
>NZ_POYH01000009.1:0-7854 GCF_002899995.1 Acinetobacter sp. AKBS16
CGATTTTGTCACCAAGCCCTTTAGCCGCCATACCCAAGTGAGTCTCTAGAATCTGACCCACGTTCATACGAGATGGTACACCCAGCGGGTTCAATACGATATCTACCGGCACACCGTTAGCATCATGTGGCATGTCTTCAACAGGTAAGATGTTAGATACAACACCTTTGTTACCGTGACGACCAGCCATCTTATCACCAGGCTGAATACGACGTTTAACAGCTAAGTAAACTTTAACAACTTTTAATACACCAGTTGTTAATTCATCACCTGTTGCAAGCTTACGTTTCTTCTCAGCGAATTTCTCATCGATTTCTGCGCTCTTCTCTTTCAAGAACACTTGAATTTGAGTTAAACGCTCAGCGATTGCTTCATCTGCTGGTTGAATTTCAAGTAAGTCAACAAGCTCTAAACCAGATAATAAATCTTCAGAAAGTTTATCACCACGTTTAGTTGAACCACCGCCATTAGACTCTTGGCCTTTAAGCAAACGAATTACACGCTCACGAGCCGCTTCTTCGAAGATCTTGTATTCTTCTTTCAAGTCTTTACGATAAGAATCAAGCTGTGCTTTTTCAATTGCTAAAGCACGGTCATCTTTCTCTAAGCCATCACGAGTGAAGACTTGAACGTCAATAACTGTACCTTTAGTACCAGATGGAACACGTAAAGATGAGTCTTTAACGTCAGCTGCTTTCTCACCAAAAATTGCACGAAGCAGTTTTTCTTCAGGAGTTAACTGAGTTTCACCTTTAGGCGTTACTTTACCAACTAAGATGTCACCAGCAGTAACTTCAGCACCGATATAAACGATACCTGATTCATCAAGTTTAGAAAGCGCAGCTTCACCTACGTTAGGAATATCGGCAGTAATTTCTTCTGCACCTAACTTAGTATCACGTGCTACACATGACAATTCTTGAATGTGAATAGAGGTTAAACGGTCTTCTTGAAGTACACGCTCAGATAACAAGATCGAGTCTTCGTAGTTGTAACCATTCCATGTCATGAACGCTACACGCATGTTTTGACCAAGCGCAAGTTCACCCATGTCTGTTGACGGACCGTCTGCCAAGATGTCACCACGAGCAACTTTGTCGCCCAAGTTCACGATAACATTTTGGTTAATACAAGTATTTTGGTTTGAACGCGTATATTTGATGAGGTTATAGATATCTACACCTGCCTCACCTGCAACCATTTCATCTTCGTTTACACGAATAACGATACGAGAAGCATCTACATATTCAATTACACCGCCACGGTTTGCGATTACACACACACCAGAGTCACGTGCAACGTTCGCTTCCATACCTGTACCTACAAGCGGTTTATCCGCACGTAAAGTAGGAACTGCCTGACGTTGCATGTTTGAACCCATGAGCGCACGGTTTGCGTCATCGTGTTCAAGGAATGGAATAAGTGATGCAGCAACAGATACTACCTGCTGTGCAGAAACGTCCATATGCGTTACTTTTTCAGGCGGCATACGTACGAATTCACCTTGATGACGAACAGAAACGAATTCTTCTGTTAAGTTGCCATCTTTATCTACTGCAGAGTCGGCCTGTGCAATAACAGTACCTACTTCTTCAATTGCAGATAAATATTCAACATCATCAGTTACACGACCATCTACAACTTTGCGGTATGGAGTTTCCAAGAAACCGAAGTCATTCGCTTTTGCGTATACAGAAAGCGAGTTGATCAAACCAATGTTTGGACCTTCAGGAGTTTCAATTGGACAAACACGACCATAGTGAGTTTGGTGTACGTCACGTACTTCGAATCCTGCACGTTCACGTGTTAAACCACCAGGACCAAGCGCAGATACACGACGTTTATGTGTAATCTCAGATAATGGGTTGTTTTGGTCCATAAACTGAGATAACTGGCTTGAACCAAAGAATTCTTTGATTGCAGCAGCAACTGGTTTTGCATTAATCAAATCTTGTGGAGACAAGTTATCTGTTTCTGCTTGGCTTAAACGCTCTTTAACAGCACGCTCAACACGAACTAAACCTACACGGAATTGGTTCTCTGTCATTTCACCAACAGAACGTACACGACGGTTACCTAAGTGGTCGATATCGTCGACTTCACCTTTACCGTTACGGATTTCAACCAATGTACGTAATACATCGATAATATCTTCGTGCGATAAAATACCTTCAACTTCGCGTGACTTCTGATCAGTACCAACTTCGTAAGGACGACCTAAACGACGGTTGAACTTCATACGACCTACTGGAGATAAGTCATAGCGTTCAGAAGAGAAGAACAAGTTATTGAATAAGTTTTCAGCAGCTTCTTTTGTTGGTGGTTCGCCTGGACGCATTACTTTGTAGATTTCTACTAATGCTTCTTCACGATCACGCGTCAAGTCAGCACGTAATGTATCAGCTACGAATGAACCACGGTCAATATCGTTAGTGAACAAGATATTAAATTGCTTAACACCGCCTTCTGCCAACTTCACCATTACTTCATGGCTTAACAGAGTATTTGCAGCAATTACTTCACCATCACGTAGAGTAATATCTTCAGCAGTGATACGCTCATATAAGTATTCATCAGGAACTGAAAGCTTAGTTAAACCTGCAGCTTCCATTTGACGTACATGACGAGCATTAATACGTTTACCTTGCTCAACAATGACTTTACCTTCATTGTCAGTAATATCAAATTGAGCCATTTCACCACGTAAACGCTCAGGTACGAGGTCAATTTGATAGCTACCCATGTCAAGATACACAGGTACTTTTTCATAGAACAAATTCAAGATCTGTTCATTGTTATAACCTAGTGCACGTAACACAACTGTAGCAAGTAATTTACGACGACGGTCGATACGTACGTAAACTAAGTCTTTTGCATCAAATTCGAAGTCTAACCATGAACCACGGTAAGGAATGATACGTGCTGAATACAACACTTTACCACTTGAGTGGGTCTTACCTTTATCATGGTCAAAGAATACGCCTGGCGAACGGTGTAATTGAGATACGATTACACGCTCAGTACCGTTGATAACAAAGGTACCATTTTCAGTCATGAGTGGAATTTCACCCATATAGACTTCTTGTTCGCGTACGTCTTTAATTGATTTAGTTTCGCGATCTTTAATAATCAAACGAATTTTAACGCGCATTGGTGCCGCATAAGTCGAGCCACGAAGAATACATTCGCGTACATCGAACTCAGGTTTACCAAGGCTATACTCAACAAATTCTAAAGCAGCATTGCCAGAATAACTTTCGATAGGAAAAACTGAACGAAATGCGGCTTGGAGACCGATATCTTCGCGGTTTTTTGGTGATTTGCCATCTTGCAAGAATGTTCTGTACGAATCGACCTGAATCGATAATAAGTACGGTGCATCCATTACTTGGGGCAATTTACCAAAATTCTTACGGATCCGTTTCTTTTCGGTATATGAGTATGCCATCTGGAGTCCTCGGAAAGTAAACCAAGCCCGCCTGCAGAACGGGCTCAGAAGGAATTACGCAGGCCGATATGGCCACCACTGTTTACAAATGCTGCAATTTTTAGTGGTATAAAAACGCTTAACAATATTTTTAAAAATGAAAAATATTGGTAAGCATTTGAATTTATTTATTTTATTTAGGCTTTCTCTAAAAACCAAACAAAACTAACAAAAATCGAGCCGATTATTGTAACGCAAAAAGGCTGATGACCCAAGAGCCATCAGCCATTTTATGGAGCCGATTTAAAAACCGACTCCTTTTACAATTACTTAAGTGTAACTGTAGCACCAGCTTCTTCAAGTTTCTTCTTAAGTTCTTCGCCTTCTTCTTTAGAAACGCCTTCTTTAAGAACTTGAGGAGCGCCTTCAACTAAGTCTTTAGCTTCTTTAAGACCAAGACCAGTTGCTTCACGAACAGCTTTAATTACAGCTACTTTGTTAGCACCGAAAGAAGTCAACTCAACGTTGAATTCAGATTGTTCTTCAGCAGCAGCAGCAGCGCCACCAGCTGGAGCAGCAACAGCTACAGCAGCTGCAGATACGTTGAATTTCTCTTCGAAAGCAGAAATTAATTCAACAAGTTCAAGAACAGTTTTTTCAGCAACTGCATTTAAGATTTCTTCGTTAGTTAAAGCCATGAGAATAACTCCAAATGGATATTGAATGGTGTGTAAAATTGATTAAGCAGCTTCTGACTCGTTTTTCTCTTTGAGTGCTGTAATGAGGCGACCCAATTTCGAAATAGGAGCTTGAAGGACAGAGGCAAGCATAGTAAGCGCTTTCTCTTGGTTCGGAAGATTAGCAATAACGCTAACATCAGCACCTTGATAAACTTTGCCGTCAAATGCAGCAGCTTTTAATTCAAATGCTTTGTTAGTTTTAGCAAATTCTTCGAACAAGCGTGCAGCTGCACCCATGTCATCTTCAGAAGTTGAAAAACCTAGAATTGTTGGACCAACAAGGTTGTCGTTCAAGATATCAAACTGAGTACCTTGAAATGCGCGTTTAGCCAAAGTGTTACGTACAATACGTGTAGTTACACCTAGCTTACGAGCTTCAACACGAAGTGTTGTTAATTGCTCTACGCTTAAACCTTGATAGTCAGCAACAACGGCTGCAAACGCTTTAGAAGCAACTTCACTTACTTCTGCAACGATCTGTTTTTTGTCTTCAATAAGAAGAGCCATTGTAAAACCTCCTAAGGTGATTTATGTACCCAATGGGCACACTCCCAGTTCGTAAGTCTTTCGACTTACACGCGGAGGAGGAACAAATCACACCACCGCGTCTACGCAGGCTGGTTTATTAAGAAAATCGCTATTCGAAAATAACGTCTTTTCGCCTGAGGTCTTTGACGCTGATAAATTCTCATTTATCAATTCAAAGTCCGCCTGATAAGTAATAGATAAAGCTTTACTCTACCGAAGCAAAAGCAGAAATAACTTTTCTGTTTTTATGCTTAATCCTCATCAGGACTTTAAAATTCTTTACTTAACCAAGTTAAAACTTAGTTAGAAACGTTGTTTACATCAACAGTAAGACCAGGACCCATAGTTGAGCTCAAAGTGATCTTCTTGATGTATACACCTTTAGAAGTTGCAGGTTTTAACTTTTTCAAGTCTGCAACTAAAGTTTCAACGTTTTGACGGATTGCAGCAGCATCAAAGCCAACTTGACCAATCGCAGCGTGAATAATACCCGCTTTGTCTACACGGTAACGCGCCTGACCAGATTTAGCGTTTTTAACAGCGCCAGCAACGTCAGGAGTTACAGTACCAACTTTAGGGTTTGGCATTAAACCACGTGGACCAAGAATTGTACCGAGCTTACCAACAACACGCATAGCGTCAGGAGCAGCGATTACAACATCAAAGTCAAGGTTTCCACCTTGGATGCTTTCAGCAAGGTCATCAAAACCTACAACATCAGCACCAGCTTCTTTCGCAGCTTCTGCTTGCGCGCCTTGAGCAAATACAGCTACACGTACAGTTTTACCAGTACCTGCAGGTAATGTAGTCGCACCACGAACAACCTGATCAGATTTACGTGGATCTACGCCAAGGTTTACAGAGATGTCTAAAGATTCTTTGAACTTTGCAGCAGGCAAGCTGTTAAGAACCTGTACTGCTTCTTCCAAAGTGTAAACTTTGTTCGCTTCAACAGCAGCAGCAATGGCTTTTTGACGTTTAGTTAACTTTGCCATGTCTTATAGCTCCACTTCCAAGCCCATAGAACGTGCAGAACCAGCGATGGTACGAACACGCGCGTCTAAGTCAGCACCAGTTAAGTCTGGTTCTTTAGTAGTCGCGATTTCTTCTAATTGAGCACGAGTCAACTTACCAACTTTAGTTTTGTTAGGTACAGATGAACCCTTTTGGATACCAGCAGCTTTCTTAAGAAGAATAGAAGCTGGAGGAGTTTTCATGATGAATGTGAACGACTTGTCGTTGTACACAGTAATCACTACAGGGATTGGAAGACCTGGTTCAACTTTTTGTGTAGCAGCATTGAATTCTTTACAGAATGCCATGATGTTTACACCACGTTGACCTAGTGCAGGACCAATCGGTGGAGATGGATTTGCTTTACCAGCTGGAACTTGCAGCTTGATATAGCCGTCAATCTTCTTAGCCATTTTAAATACCTCTGGGTACAAACGCCGTTAGGCTCCCCAATTTCTACGTAACAATACTGTTACAACAACAATGCCCGATAAAATCGGGCGCTTTTCAACCAATTAAGATTAAATCGTTTTTTCGACTTGGCGAAATTCGAGTTCAACCTGAGTTGGTCGATTAAACACGTTAATCGTCAACGTTAAACGTGACTTATCGTATTGAACCTCTTCCACCACACCTTTAAAGTCTGTGAATGGACCGTCAATAACAAGTAATTCTTCACCTGGCTCAAACATCGTCTTAGGACGCGGGGCTTCACCAGTATTACGTACACGCGCAAGAATCGCATCTGCTTCACGTTGAGTGATTGGCGCAGGTTTTTCAGGTGTACCACCAATAAAACCTAATACTTTTGGACACTCTTTAACAATGTGCCAAGTATCGTCATTCATTTCCATTTCAACTAACACATAGCCAGGAAAGAATTTACGCTCAGATTTACGCTTCTTACCATCCTTCATTTCTACCACTTCTTCGGTAGGAACAAGGACATCACCAAAGCTATCGGCAACAGCGCTACGCTGGATTCGTTCTTTAAGTGAACGCATCACTTGTTTTTCATAACCAGAATAGGCATGAATAATGTACCAACGTTTCATAGCTCTTTTACCCGATAATCAACTTAATTAACCAACCCAAACCATAGTCAAAACACCATAAAACTAATGATGCAACAACTACAACCAATAGAACCTGCCACGATGTTGTGACTGTTTCTTGTTTTGTTGGCCAAGTTACTCGACGCAATTCGACTCGTGCATCTTTCAGCAAACGAACGAAGCCTTTACCTTGATGGGTGGCGTATAATAAACCTAAAGCCACAACGATACAAGCAAAAATTACCCCAACGCGCACCCAAACATCATTTGCAGGGGCCCAATACGCTGGTAAATGCTGATTCACCATGGTAGCCGAGAGCAATAATGCAATTGCTATCACCCATAGAACGATATCTAAAGGCGAACCAGAACGAACAACTTCAGCAGAATTATTTCTTTGAGGAATTGGCGCGTCGCTCAATGCGTCACGCGATTTATCATTCGACATTTTTGTACTCGTCGTAGAACTCGCGACTTATTATATGAACAACTAAGCCAGCATCAAGCTTTTTATTTCAAAATATGGCAGGTCAGGAGGGACTCGAACCCCCAACATTCGGTTTTGGAGACCGACGCTCTACCAATTGAACTACTGACCTATAAAGCAAGTTGAGAGCCAAAGCTCTCAACTTGAGACATAATTCGTCACTATATTATGCTTATGCAGTTACTTTAGCAACAACACCAGCACCTACAGTACGACCACCTTCACGGATCGCAAAACGTAGACCTGGGTCCATTGCGATTGGGTGGATTAATTCTACTGACATTTCAACGTTGTCACCTGGCATTACCATTTCAACGCCTTCTTTCAACTGGATCGCACCAGTTACGTCAGTTGTACGGAAGTAGAACTGTGGACGGTAACCATTTAAGAATGGAGTGTGACGACCACCTTCTTCTTTAGAAAGTACGTATACTTCTGCGTCGAATTTAGTGTGCGGCTTGATTGTGCCTGGTTTAGCAAGTACTTGACCACGTTGTACTTCTTCACGCTTAGTACCACGAAGTAAGATACCACAGTTCTCACCTGCACGGCCTTCGTCAAGAAGTTTACGGAACATTTCTACGCCAGTTACAGTTGTTTTAA
>NZ_POYH01000090.1:0-273 GCF_002899995.1 Acinetobacter sp. AKBS16
GCTCCGGCACCGGTGATTACGATTGATCCTGTAACGAATGCAATCACGATTGACTTTGGTGAAGCAGTCAATGCGGTTGATGGCAGTCCGCTTACGGCAGATGCGCTTGAGGGATTGCTGGACATTGCTAACGGTAAATTGACAGACCTTGTAGACAACGGTGATGGCAGCTTCAGCGGTACGCTGGTACCGGCTGCGGACTTTGAAGGCGATGTGGTTGTGAACGTACCGGCAGGTATTGTTACGGACGTGGCAGGTAATGCCAACCTGACT
>NZ_POYH01000091.1:0-9808 GCF_002899995.1 Acinetobacter sp. AKBS16
ACCGCCGCTCCTCCCAAGGTTCCTGCACCTGTAGCAACCAAATTCTCTCCCCCTTCATTCATATCGGGTACATGATTGTTATTAGTCGGTGGAGAGTTTAAATCTGGACGAGCATTATCAATTGTGGATGAAATGTCTTGTAATGGTTTGCTATTTGATACATTACCATTAGAAGATGGCTCCTTTTGAGCCGTATGATTACCAACTGAATTTGATTGTTTTGTATTTACCATTTTCTTACTCCCTATATTTTAAAATCTAGTGTCTTTCAAAAGAGCTAGAATATTAAAAGAACTTTTGAAGTATGCTTGACAATTATTATTATAATTCACCTTTAGGTTAGTTATGTTTCATAAATACCCCTATTAAGTAAGGAGATGTTATTCATTAAAGAAATTATTTCTCATCAATAAAAATTCTTATTCAAATAATCTTCACAATTATATCATTCTTTACCCCATAATCATTATATTTCGCTAGATTAAACATTACCCATAACATTCTAGTTTTACACTACCCTGCAGAAAATTATTATTTTATGTATATGCAATTTAAAAAGCCTAGTTAATTAATACTAGGCTTTTTAAATGTATTTTTAAAAGATAATAATTATATATTATTTCATATTTTTAAATATATCTTCAGCTGCTTTTAGGTGTTTCGCAACAGCATCACGTGTTTGTACGAGCATATTTTTTAATTCAGAACTTTTCGTGTTTGGTATTAACTGCTTATCAATTATCGTTAAAACTTTACGGTGAACTTTAACTTGACTCATCATATAATTTTTATCAGTATCTGATGTTATTTGATTAAGCTTACTAACAATTTTATCACTATCATTTTGCAATGATTTACTAAGATTACTGGTTTGTGAAATCAACTGTAACCGACTTGCCAACGCTTGTGCATTTTTTTCATTGGCTGAATGTTCTTTAATCATCATTTCAGCATATTTCTTAGCTTCATCCATTTTTAATTTTGGCAATGCAGTTTTTGCCTGCTTAATTTCACCATTATTAGCTGTACTTAATATCTTGAAAATTTGACTGTCAGTCAAATTTTCATGGTTTTCATTTAATATTTTAGAGTGATTCTTCCCATCATTTATAGTTTGTTGATTCGCTGCCATAATCTCAAATGCACTGCAACTTAAAACACCACTAATTGCGATACAGCTAATAATTTTCTTCGTTAAAATAGCTTTCATACCAATATCCTTTAACTTAATTCATGAGTATTTCTACCTATGGGTAGCTTTTTCACACTTCCAATCTATATCCCTACTTGTAAATTCAAGGTTGGGGTTATTCATTCATTATTTCAATCAACCATATTTATACCGCTCGTTGATATTCTTCGCAAAGGGTAAATAGCTTATTTAAAGTAGATGATATAAATTTAATAATAAATCATGCACCTGTATCCAATCTTATTAATGTAAATATGAGATATATATAATTTTAAAAAACATTAACTTAAAAACAATTTTTATTTTTTATTTTTACGAAAATAACAATAAAGCTCGTTATATTAACTTATAGATACTAAAGCTAAAATTAAATATATTTAAAGAAAATTTAAACCATTTTAACTTATTCACCCATCTATAAAAAAGCGTTCTCCTAAAGACTTTAATTCACACACTGCACACAAACAGTGACATGCACTTTTGTAGATATCGTATGAGCTGTGCAACCTGAAAGTAGCATACACAGCGAAATCAAAACCTTCATAGTGAAACGCGGTTAGCGGATCCAACCATAAAAGAATTGCTCTTGGGTAGGACTTTGTTCACAAATTTCGATGTAACGTTGGCCTTGCATGATATTAAGAACTCGAACTAATACCTTCTCTCCTTCTTTACCGCGCTTAGCCAGTGTTAGTGAAGAGGTAAGTAAGAAATAAAGTTCTATCTTCCAACCTAAGCTAGCCATTTTCCCCTAACACTCACATATTTTTAGCTAATTCTTTTGCCAAACATTGTTCATGCCAAGTGGTTTGAAAATTCTCGACAGCTTTTGACTTAATGAGAGGGTCTTCAAATAGCTTTGAAGAATATGCAGATTTGATAAGCTCTTGATAAAGTTGTTTGGCTTGTTGCTCTTCAAGATGATTGGCGATGTCATGTAACTCTTTAGCTGGCACTTCATGTTGTCTAGCATCCATCACACCACTCGCTGCTTTTTTCACAGTTTCACAGTAATGAAGTTCCATTGCTTCTGATGCTGCATAACATTGAATTGAAACTGCACTTATAAAGAGGAATATAAATCTCATAATCTCACCTTAATTTGACGCGCAAGGTTAGCAACTAATCTCCCAAAATTTAAGTTAAAAAAGGTTAATTTTTCTCTTCTCTTATTTTATTTCACCTTTTGCACTTGAGTATCAGAGGCTTTTAGCACTTTTCCATCTGCTGTGACTGGTGCCATAAATGGAATTTGCTGACCTGTATTTTTATCAATTAACAGAGAATGGCGCTCACCACTTTCGAATAAGTTGTGTTCTCCCCATTGACGTAGAGCAACAATCACAGGAAATAAGCTCTCCCCTTTAGGGGTTAGCACATATTCCTGATAAGCCGTACCATCTGAAGCATCTTGCATTTCAAGAACACCAACATCCACCAACTTTTTCAGCCTGTCAGAAAGAATATTTCGTGCAACGCCTAAGCTCCGCTGGAAATCTCCAAAACGGCGCATTCCGTCAAATGCATCACGCACAATAAGCAGTGACCAGCGATCTCCTATGAGATTGATACAGCGTGCAACAGGACAAGGTTCTTCTTTCATCAATGTAGAGTTAGCCATTGAGTTTCCTTACCAATAATCAGTAACAAGATATCTAGTTGCATTTTAAAACTAGTCGATCTAACATTCAACTAGTTGCATTTTAAAACTAGATTGAATGGATTTAGAATAATGAAAGCCTCCCTTGTATCTTCAATGTCTCCAGTAGATAACAATAAAACGCATTCGAACCTACCTCGTAGCGTAGTTTTGCTATTTGCTATAGCAAGTGGTGCAAGCGTAGCAAACGTCTATTATGCACAGCCTTTGCTCGACATCTTGGCGAATGACTTTAATGTTAGTCATGCCGCCATTGGTGGTGTGGTTACAGCCACTCAAATAGGTTGTGCACTTGCCCTCGTGTTTTTAGTGCCGTTAGGTGATCTTATAAATCGGCGTCGGTTAATGACACTGCAACTACTGGCTTTAATATCTGCATTGCTAATGGTTGCCTTTGCCCACTCTACGATTATTCTTTTGACAGGAATGCTTGCGGTTGGCCTACTCGGCACAGCCATGACACAAGGACTTATTGCCTATGCTGCAAGTGCTGCGGCCCCACATGAGCAAGGGCATGTGGTTGGTACTGCACAGAGTGGTGTGTTCATTGGGTTACTGCTTGCCCGTGTATTTTCAGGAGGAATTAGTGATGTGGCGGGTTGGCGCGGCGTGTACTTTTGCGCAGCTATCATTATGCTCATGATTGCCTTACCACTTTGGAGGCGACTTCCTCATTTAAATGTTCAGCCTATTACCATGCGCTACCCGCAACTTCTATCTTCTATGTTAAAGCTACTGCGCCAAGAAAAAGTCCTACAGGTGCGCGGCGTATTAGCTTTACTCATGTTCGCGGCATTTAATATTTTCTGGAGCGCATTGGTACTACCGTTAAGTGCACCACCCTATAACTTTTCGCATACTGTAATTGGGTCTTTTGGACTGTTCGGTGTAATCGGTGCTCTAGCCGCCACTCGTGCTGGCCAATGGGCCGACCGCGGATATGCTCAGCGCACAAGCTTGGCAGCACTGTTAATATTGCTGCTCGCATGGTGGCCGCTTTCACTCATGACCTACTCGCTTTGGGCGCTGATGATTGGCATAGTATTGCTCGACTTAGGTGGACAAGCCCTGCATGTGACCAACCAGAGTATGATTTTTCGCACTCGCCCAGAAGCACATAGTCGTCTTGTGGGTCTATACATGCTCTTTTATGCAGTAGGTAGTGGACTGGGTGCAATCAGCACAACAGCGACTTATGCTTATGCAGGATGGCTCGGCGTATGTGGCCTAGGCGCATGTGTGAGTTTATTGGCGTTATTATTTTGGTGGAGAACGATAAAGCTATAACCCAAGTATTTTAAAAGTTCGTTCATCTAATTCTCTCAATTCATCCAAAGTATAAAGCCGGCCCTTTGGATCAAAAAATTTATCAAAATCAAATTGCCCTTCTTTATATAACTTATAACGTTTAGGGCCTAACCATTCTTTTTGGAAAAAATTATCGGTCAGATTAAAAAATTCTTTGAAGGAAATATTTGCGTCTATTTGCCCCATTAACTGAGTCCGCTCATCTTTAGGAATATCTCGTACTTTTCTTTCATCCATAACGAAAGATCTGTTCCCAATAAGCCTTCCATCCTTACTTACGGGAACCAGAATACTTCGGCAATTCGGATGCAAAGGTGGCACTCTTTTCGCCGGGTCATTCAGTTTCCAAATAGAACCGTCAATGGCTGCACAGATTTTAGAAGTCCTGCCATCTAAAACGCTCACAAACCTTACATATTCAAAATTAAAATTTTTGAAGTTATATAAATAGACCTGATTTGATATATGGCTACGTAGCGTTCTAATAATTCTTTCAATATCGATTCTGGTACTGTTGAGCAATCCATCTTCGTACTTAAGGCGTTTTGTACCCGTAATACGTTTGATGATTTGCTGAGGCGTCATCCCGGTATTCATGCCATCCCGAATAGCGTATTCAATGCGTTGAAGGGCATTTTCACCAATTTGAGCTAAGGATTCATCAACCAAGGCACCGCCAGCCAAAGGCACTCGTTTTATTGACCGATAAAGCTGCTCTCCCTCTAAATCTTTAATAACCTTACCAAATAGTTTGGCCATATAGTTTGACTCATATATAGCCAAAGCAATTGCCGAGTGAGTAAAAATTTCCGGTAAAACAGTACTAATTGAATTAAACCAGTTCGAAATAACAAGTTGAATGTTTTTTAGATGCTGAGTTGTATACTCTCCACCAGCAAGAGCAAACCTCTCAGTTTCATTCAGCTCTTTCATTAAATTGCTTAACCGATCAAGCATATCCATCGTTTCACTATTAAAAAACTTATAAAGTTCATTTACCGATCGCGATGATGCTCGGTAGAGATAAGCTTGATGCTGGGTAAAAACATCAAAAAGTGATTTTTCAGTAATATTCTTCATGTAAGTTACCTCTACAAAGGTGCACTTTATTTTTCTTTTTATATCGCTGTTCTATAAAATTTATTAATAGTTTTGAGTAGTTAAAAAGTTTATAAAGCTAATTAAAATAGTACTTTTGTTTTACGAACTTTTTTTGCACACTAATATTTCTAATAAAATTAGTGAGCCATAAAATAAATTCATCCCTATACTCAAAACGAGGAAGTAGACTTAAGTCAACTTTTATCTCTCTTTCAGAAAGAGGCTTAGTTAAACATTCTTCAAAATCAATTTTGGTATATTTTAACTTTAAATCATTTTGTTCGGCTTCTTTTCTAATTTCTGCCATCACTCTATTGAGATTGGTTACAGGGTTATCCGTAATCTGGTACTTTTCATACATATTTTCGTATACATTTTCGGCAATATCTAAATATTTAATGAGTTCAGCATTCTCATTCATCTCTTCATCATCCTATTTTTTTGGAAATTATGTACCAGTAAATGTTTCTATACGTAATTTAAGATTATTTTTATGTGAAAAATATTTTAATAAAAATAACAATATAATCTCCAACTTATTATTTTTTATGTCATTATTAATTCTTTATAAAACATTTCCATATTTACTGACATTTTTGATAAGTTTTATATGCTGATCATTTAAGCTGGTTAAATAAAAAAACCGCCCCAGAAGGCGGTAGCTGAATATTATCGGCCAGATATAGAAGTAAGGTGGACAAATACTTCTATATTTAAGAGGATATTTTATTATTTTTAATGAAATCTTCAGATTTAAAGTAGTTAATAATCATCTCAGCATTTTCTTCTTTGCTTGGTTCAGCAGCCACAGGAATTTCGGCTTGATCAATTTTAAAGCCTTTTGGAATATAGTTTGAAATTGGAGGAAGCTTCTCTTTCCCTCCAATTGTCATTCGCTCAATAAAGCCTGCAAGCCACAAAATGAATTCATCTTCATTTTTAAACTTGGGCATAAGACTTAAATCAATATGCACTGATTTTTCTTTATTAAATTGATTTAAACATTCTTCAAAATTTATAAAATTGTACTTAAGTTTGAACTCAGTACCTTTAATTGCTTTGCGAATCAAGCTAATTAAACAATTTAAATTTTGAATGGTATCTTCAGTAAATAAATTATCTTTTTTAATTTCCTTGTATACTTTCTCCGCTATAGCTAAATACTTTGGCATTTCTTCCTCCTCAATATTATTATAAATAATTGAAAATAAAAAAATTCATCTTCTGATTATGAAGACTTAATTGTAATTGAGTGCAAATAAATTTAAAACAATGTAAGAACTACCCATCTTATGTAAAATTGCACCATAACGGAACACAAATAGTCAAACTAATGTTAAATGTTTCACAATTTTATTTAATACTTTTAACTAATTAGAAATATTTTCTTTCAATTGTAAATGATTATTTTTCACACAACATGAGTAATAAATTATCATTAAAAAACAATGTAGAAATAATTTTTATGTATTCCTCTCATGCTTCTAGATTCACCATACTTTAGTCTTTTTTCAGTCATAAATTTGAAGAAAAACTTAATTAAAGATGAGGTTATAACACCTACCCATCTGTTATATTTTTTTGAAAAAATTCTGTATCTATGATTACACCTTGCCTTTCTTCATGATAGTAACTATCTAGACACGAGGTAGCTAACATGAGTTTTTTAAGAAAGAAAAATAAAGCTAGTTTTGTACTATTTATTATTACGCTCTATTCAATGCTAGGGTTCGGCTTAGGTTTTATTATTTGGGAGTATTTCCTACAAATTCCATAACTTGAGCTAATAATTGATTTTTAAAGTAGCCGTTTTGATGGTTCTTTGAAAGATAATGTTTGCTTTACCTTTATACGGCTAAACCATGGTGGTTAAAAAAATACCTTCCAAATATAAAGCGTTAACATTTGGAAGGTACTTTGTAATCAGCTAAAGCTAGTGTCTCGTAATTTCTGCATTAATTTCTAAGCTTATTTCTTTACTACGATGGTAAGCTGCTTTTAAAGCCAGCCGAATATCATCAGAGAGGTTGCCTAATTCAAACATTCGTAATGCAGACTCTGTAATACCATTCGCTAATGTGACCTTGCCACATAACTCACTAGGCTGAACATTACTTTTACGAACCATTTCTACAGCGCCTGATGCAGCTTGAAGTATTAGATCTAAAGCAAATTGCTTATCTAGCCCCATAGACACCCCTGTTTTCACCATACTGTCGAGAATATAGAAGAAGTAAGCTGGTCCTGAACCCGATAAAGCAATAATCGCATCACTTTGGGATTCTGAATTTGCCCAATAGGTTCGCCCTGTTGCTGAGTAAATTGTTTCTATCACTTCTTTATCTAAAGGCTCTAAATAGTCTGAACCAATTAACACATGAGTACCTGTATAGGTTAATACAGGGGGATTAGAAATGACTCTGATAATTTTTTTTGAACCCGTAATACTCATTAATTGTTGAATATTAACTCCGGCCATCATCGACACAATAGTTTTATCAGCTAACCATTTTTTTAAGGGCGCCAGTATAGCCTTTAAGTCTTTTGGGTCTAGTAATAGAACAACTATATCTGCCTTTTTCACCTCATGTTGCTTTTGCTTTAGAATGATTTGATTCTCAAATTTGACTTCCTCTATTAGATTAATTTTTTCTCTTTGAAAGCCTTTTAAAACTAAACCTCCAATTAAAGCTAAAGACAAATTACTGCTACCAATGAAGCAAATATTAGGCTGTACTATATTCAACATTTAGAATTATTTCCTTCCTTTAGATATACTACAAAAAGAAATATTATTTATGACGTAAGTCATGCACCGTTAAGACAAGAAAAATTTAATAAATTTTCATGAATGTTAAGTTTAATTTTACAACGATTTTAAATTCTGAGCTAAGATTACTCTTTACTTATGACTTTATGAATAACAAATTAATCTAAATTGTTAAAAATATGTAATTAAAAATAATTTTTAGCTTATCTCATTAAAGAAATAGACTTACCAGACTTAAAGTATTTAATTAAAATTTACTTAATAACAACTTTGCTCTTTTTTAAAGAAACTTTCAGCTATTCTGGAGGCTTCTTGAAAATTGATTTCATTACACACCCAAAATGATAAAAGCTTTCCATCCAAATGGAAATATTGCTTGTGATACTCCGTTACATCATCTGAATGAGGATTTCCTATAGAGAAATAATTTTCATTATTCTTTCTTACTTTACCGTTTAAAATACCGCCAATACAAATATCCATTTTTATACCAGTTATAAAGTCAACTTATACAACACAATTCTAATTTCTATATTATATAAAAAAAAATAATCAACTTATTTAATTATCCATATAAAAAACCCACAAAGGAAGAAGTGGGTTTTTTAACTATATTGATGATTAGAGCCGTTTAATTGAGCAAATCACTACAGATCAAATCGTCTAAAATCATCAAATTACTTTAGTTTAAGCATTCGTCACAATTGTGATATTCGAAGCTTGTGGGCCTTTTTTACCCTGTGTTACAGTAAACTGAACACGCTGACCTTCTAAAAGAACTTTAAAGCCTTGTGTTTGAATCTCAGAAAAATGTGCAAAAACATCTTTACCTTCATCAGTTTGAATAAAACCGAAACCTTTAGTTTCATTAAACCATTTTACTGTACCAGTAGTATTAGACATAAATTAATCCTAACTTTTAAAAACATTATCATTTATTATTGGGCAAACCAATAGAACTAAAAAATACACATTCTACTTAAATATCTAAAAATATACGGAGGATTATAAATAAAACTGCGAAAAGAGAGACTTTGGGTAACATGAATATTTTTGTAGTTAGTGTCGACTATACACGCTTCTTAACGAATTGCAATCGATATCTTAATTAATTCATTTCTTATTGAATACGAAGGTATCAAATTCTAACTTTCTATCTGATTTTCAATGATATTTAAATATAATTTTCTAACACTGTATCTATATATTAATTAAACATATTTAATGCTTTTTAAAGTATTGGATTTTTAATTTTCAAATTATTTAGAGTTAAAAAAAATAAGATTGTGTAGGAACTTTCAAATATTATCCTATTAATTTACTTTTTTATAAATTATACATACTTGTCTGTATACATAATTCCTATTCTGCTTTAAAGTAGGCATGCAATTAACATATTGATGATAAACAGGAAGTATCAACGTGAGCGGTCTTTTAGTTTTATAACCATTGCCTTTCTTACTTTATCAAGCCCAGGCCCAGGCGTTTTATTTACAGTAACAAATTCAATAAATTATGGTTTGAGAACAGCTTTATTTGGCATTAGTGGTTTAATTATTGGTATGTTTATTATCGCTGTGATTTCTGCAAGCGGTGTCGGACTTATTATTACTAGCAACCCTACTATCTTCACTGCTTTAAAATTTATTGGGGCCTTTTACTTAATGTACTTAGGTTATAAAAATTTTATTAAAAAATCCCCAACTCAAGACTTATTAGAAACTGAACATAATGAAAAAGATATAAGGAAATCAAAGCTTTTCTATCAAGGGTTGTT
>NZ_POYH01000091.1:9891-11969 GCF_002899995.1 Acinetobacter sp. AKBS16
CCTCACTACTTAATCCCAAAACAATTGTCTTTTTTATTGCCCTTTTCCCACAGTTTATTGATATTAAAAAAGAAATATTAAATCAGTTTTTGATTTTATCTTTAACATTCTGCTTGATCGGATTTTTAATTCATTTAGTTTATGCCAACTTTTCCTCTATATTCAAAGAGAAGATGCTTGCCGGAAATAATTTTTCTAAGCTCAATAAAGTCAGTGGTTGTATATTTTTTCTTTTAGCAGTTTTACTTATTACTCAATAAAACTATTTTATGAAAGTGAGCCAACTTGTAAGGCTATAACTCAATAGCTTTAGCAAGTTGGCTTTTTTATAAGCTGATACGATTAGCAAGCCATCCATAAAAGAATTGCTCATGCTTCGGATTTGTTTCCGTAATTTCAATATAGCGCTGGCCTTGCATAATATTAAGAAGCCGTACCAGCACTTTTTCACCTTCCTTACCACGGTTTTTAATATATTTTATTAAAGCCTGCAAAGTGGCTGGCCCATATTCACCATCTACCTTAAGGTCTACCCAGCCTTCTTTGCCCTGCCTATTCAATAAATTTAATGCACGTTGTAAAAGTGGTTTTGTGAAACTAATACCACAATTCACACCCGTGTCGAATAACTCTTCAGCAACAAGTGCGCTGATCAAATTAACTTGATCAAATCGCGGCTCAAGCCAATATTGATTCCTATAAATTTCTCTGGCTGTCTCTAACGTTAAATTCTCCATTGCACCTTGATAACCATAACTACGAGCAACGGCTTGTGTAATTCCAAATTTAGTCGCATGTCCATGATCAAGCGGATCATTTACATAGCCACCTTCGCGTTTTATTAGTGCATCTAAATATTGCTCAATATTCATAAGAGTTGTCCTCGTCTTTATTAGGGCCAAATAGCTATTAGCTTTGGATATCATCTTTCGCTTTTTTTAGATCTTGCATGACTTCAACAATGGTTTTTCCTTCTTGTTTATTAATGAAATTAAATATCCACCTCACAATTGCCCAACCAGGTAAGCCACAAATAAAGAAGAATCCACCTAAAGTGATCATTCCCCATATATCTGTCACCCACTCATGTAAATTCCATTTCATGATAATGAATGAGCCACCAGTCAAGCTTGAAACAACCGTACAAATCAAACCCACGACCCATTCTTGAGGTGAACGTGGAAACCGCATAATTAAAACTACTGCAACAACTAAGCTCACTGCTAAAGCCACCATCATGACAGTGCCATAAAGGTTAAAAGCGGCAGCTAGCCCATTTGAAGTTAAAAAATTTTCCATATTTTAATCCTGCCTAAAGTGTAATTTTTTGAAAAATAATCATGGCTACTGCTTTGTTATTTTTCATATTTTTATATCTAACTCTGCTATGTACACAGATTTAATCTAGTCGATCTTGTTCTTTTTAAACCGCTATGAATGACATAAGCCTCAGTAAAACTGCACCGCTAGATAACCTCTCTTTTTTGACCAAAAAGTTGAGATAACACGTTGCCGTATATCGGAAACTTTTGTGACGCATTAAATTCTTTGTTAGATTCTTCATGTTCTTGATACCCTTTATCGACGAACATTAAGCCTGATCCACGGAATCGGGCTTTTTTTTATTCCATTTCTTGTTTTTAATAGTCGGTACAAACCACTCATCGACTATCGCCATTTTTATATTCTGTCGTCCATTGAGGCAGAATAATCGTTACTTTCTTAATAAGGTATTGATAAAATTAAGAAATCAATTTCAAATAAAATATTATTTTCGTTCTATCAATATGCCCTTATAACTGATATTATAACTATAGTTATTATTAGTCAATAACTATAGTTGTTTTACTAAATATAACTTAAGTTATATATTTGTTATAAGTTAGCTGGTGCGATCATTATGGCTCTTAAAGACCGTTTAAAAGATTCAAGGATTAAAGCTAAAAAAACACAGGCAGAGGTTGCTGAAGCAGTAAAGATGTCTCAGCCTGCTTATCAAGCTTTAGAATCGGGGAAGAATTTAAAATCTGCTTTTCTTCCACTCATTGCACAGTTTTTAGGTGTAGATGCTTATTGGC
>NZ_POYH01000091.1:12055-14156 GCF_002899995.1 Acinetobacter sp. AKBS16
TTACTACAGGAAACTCAGAAGACTCTTTTAGAGAGAGTGATGTATTTAGTCCTACTGTCGTGAATAACGATGCAGCAGACCAATATGTCTGGATCGAAGTAGTGGAAGCGAGTTTTTCTTGCGGTACAGGCGAATCAATTGAATTTCATTTTGATGCAATTAACGGAAAAATTCCTTTCCCCGCTTCATTCTTTAAAGAAAAACGTGTTGCTCAGGAATGCATGCGTATTATCAAAGCTAAGGGCGATAGTATGACCGATTACATCAAAGATGGTGATCTGGTCGGTATTGATATTTCTCAAACAGAAGTAATTGATGGTGAAATCTATGCCGTTTATTTTGCTGGTGAAGGCATGATTAAACAAATTTTTAAAGAGGCAGATGGCTCTTTAATTTTGCATAGTTTAAATGAAAAATTTAGAGACCGACGTGTCACCGAAGAGAACGGAAAAAACTTTAAGGTCATGGGGCGTCAGTTCTGGAGAGCAGGTTAATTTAGTTATTAAATATAGCTAAAATAATAATAAGAGCTTTTTAATCACTTTCGTCTTTTTATAACTTTAATTATTTAGCTTTCTTCTCGATATAAAAAAACCTATCTCATTTAAAAGAGATAGGTTTTTTTGCTTTATTACCATGATTTTATCAACAATATGTATTTAAACGATAAAGTTGATTAAACCCAGCATAGAAGCTTTTTCCGTCTTGGTTTAACTCAATTTCTTCACCAGTTTGAAGCTGAATTTTCTTTCCAACCTCAACCCAACGATAACCATCAAGCGAGTTTTGCTTACGGACGTGAGGAACAATCCGCACATTAATTTCATTGCCATTTACGGCTGTGGCGATTTGCCACTCATTTACTATATTCACAATCATTCACTCATCACTGAGCTCATGTGATTTAACGGTATTTAATTAGAACGCTAGATTTAAGGTATGGACAATTCGTCTAGAATTTAATATTTAGCTTGATATAGGGTTATTTATAAGCTAATTGCTTTCCATGATTTCGTATCATGAAAAGTAGTACATCACAGAGCATAATATTTTGGATGCGGGGGTCGGATTTGAACCAACGACCTTCGGGTTATGAGCCCGACGAGCTACCAGACTGCTCCACCCCGCAATTGGAAGTAAGCTTTATACGCTTATATATTCTATAAAGCAAACTTTATTTTTTAATCGGTTGTAATTATTAAAAATTATCTTTTTATTAATTTTTCTTTTTATCCGCTCAAATTAAATAAGCCCCCTCAATTTCAATTTTAACGCTCTAAATTGTTGTATTTATTTTAAACAGAACCCATTATTCATAGACAGCAATTGCCATGCTTGGGTAGCTTTTATACTATCTAGTTTCAACCCATCATTTATAGTTTATATGTCTGATCCTCAGCTCTCTCTCAGTGAATATCTCGGTACAGTGCAGGAAATCATACGCCTGACTTTTGACGAGCCTGTATGGGTGAGAGCGGAAATTCGTAATTTAAATGTTAAAGGTGGACATTATTATTTAGAGCTTGCAGAAAAAGATGCTGACACCGACAAGGTCATTGCAAGCTGTAAAGCAACCATCTGGAAATTTTCAGCCAGTAAAATTGTTCTAAAGTTTGAACGTGAAACAGGTATTGAGTTAGCTAGTGATTTAAACGTTTTAATCAAAATTAGAGCGCGTTTCGATCCACAATATGGATTTTCAGTCAATATTGAAGAAATAGACTCAAGTTTTACACTTGGAGAAATTGCAAAACGTTATCAACAAATTGTAGAACGTTTAACTCAAGAAGGGTTAATACATAAGAACAAACTTCTCCCTACTCCTTTTGATATACAAAATGTATTAGTTATTGCTCCTCAAAATGCTGCGGGTTTAGGTGACTTTAAAAAGGATGCGGATGCTCTTGAGCGAAATAGGGTTTGTCATTTTGTTTATCAAAGTGCGACCTTTCAGGGAAATACGGCTGCCGTCAGTCTTATGGAGTCGTTGGCAACAGGTTTAAAACAATGGGCAAATAATTTTAACTTTCCACCCGACCTGATTGTGATTATTCGTGGTGGCGGTGCTGTAAATGACTTAGCTTACTTAAATGATTATGAG
>NZ_POYH01000091.1:14253-20645 GCF_002899995.1 Acinetobacter sp. AKBS16
TTGCCGCCCTACTCTGTAAACGTAGCGTGCCGATTTGGGTCGGTATTGGACATGAAAAAGATCGTACTATCCTTGACGAGATTGCACACCGTTCGTTTGATACTCCAAGTAAAGTGATTGCGGGTATTCGCAACCATATTGTTGAACGTGTACAAGAAGCTGTGGACAACCTGCAAACAATCAAACTCTTGTCACAACATCAAATTACGACCTACCAAAGTAAGAGTGATCAATATCTACAACATATTAAATCCTCTGCCCAAGCTCAGCTTAATTCAGCTCACCAGTTCCTTGAGCAGATAAAGGAACGCATTCAATTTGTTTCACAGCAACAAGTTAAATTTTCTCTATCGCAAACTGAATCTCTTATGCGAGAAATTCTTTTGCAAAACCCGAAACAAATTCAAGCAAAAGGTTATGCAATTGTAAGATCAGAAGGCAAAGCAATTCGTTCCATTCACCAAATCACTAGCTCTACCATTACTGTTGATATGCAAGATGGAGCGATTAAGGCTAATATTACCGAGGTAATTCCAAATGAATGATAAAGAACTGACTTTTAAAGAAGGTCATGACATTTTAAAGCGAAATGCCGAATTACTTGAATCTCAAGAAAGCCCAGATATTGATAATTTGATGAAGATTGTTGAAGAATCCATTGGTGCTTATAAAGCTTGCAAATCTCGCATTGAAGCAGTCCAGCAAGCTTTAGATGAAACTTTTAAAGAATAAATTTACATAAAAAAAGCCCATTTCTACTTCTCATTGAAGAAATGGGCTTAGTGAACACCACTTAGTCCTGAAATACAAAAATGTGGATTAGGTCACATTTTTGCAAAAACATAGTCCCATAAGGACCCCTTAGTGTTCAAGATTTTAATTGTGTCTATACGTTAGTTTGCTTTTATTTTAAGCAACACTAAAACAGATGAAAAAATCAATTTTCCTTCGCCCCTCTATAATTCATCTTCATTAAACGGGCCGACTAATTTATAAATTTTTCCATCTTTTGGATTTTCATACAGTAAATCCATATTCGGTAGAATAATATCGTCATCAATTTCGATATGCTCTACACTTTTATACAGCTCTAATTTCTGATCATTCGCAGGTCTAACCTTTGCTAAAGCAATACTTTCTTGGTCAAACTGATCTTTAATAACAACTTTTAATCTCTTCATGAAAAAACTCCTGTATATTAAATTTTTTAATATAAATTAATTTGTTAGGTCTAAAATGAGCTAATCGCTGAATAGCCGATTGGCATGGCAAAAAAAGTTAAAATAAATGCAGCAATACGTTGTAAGTTACGTTGATTTAACCAAGTGACTTTATTTGAGATTAATACTGTACCAAACATAATCCATAAAAAAGCAATTGGGGTAATTAAAGCTAAAAAGACAACAATGTGAATAAAATATAAATGAGGAACTTCCCACGCTGCATGTGGAAAAATCGCTGAAGCAAAAAGTAAAGCTTTCGGATTTAAAAGTGTCGCAAGAAATAAAGCTTTTGGTGTAATAAGCGGTCGGTCTAACTTAATATCTTCAGACGATGTCATCCAGAGTTTAAAAGCAAGATAGAGTATAAAGCCCGCACTCATCAGCTTTAATATAGCTGGAAGCCATGGTATGAAATGAGACACCGATTCAAGTAAAACACCCCATGAGGTAATTGCGATCAGGTAACCTATGACCTCTGCCGGAATCAACTTAAGAGAATGCTTTACCCCTGCTTGTATGCCAGCCGAGGCTAATAATGTATTTGTTGGTCCTGGAGTCAACAAAATAGTGACTACAAGTCCAATAAATAAAAATGACACCATAGGCAAAAAACTCTATTGATTACGCTAGGCGAAATATGTCAAAAACAATCCTGTATTGTCGACAAAATCGTTGTAACAAGAAATATTACAAATATTTTTTATTTTTTAAAATCAAATCATTAATAAAAAATGAACTCAAGCTTCACTATAAATTATTCAATTTTAAATTTGCAAAATACGTCACATAAATTTTAAAAAAACCAAATTTAAGTTAAAAATAGACTTAATTTATCTATAAAAATGAAGTGGTTATTTTTGTATCTTTTTTAGTCAAATTCTCACGTTTTTCATCCCCCAAAAGAAAAATTACAGAGCTTGAAATTATCAAATTGATCAATATATATACACATGAAAATCGTGATTTTACTGAATAGATGTATCGTTCCCATCAATTCATTGATCGCCGCTTTCATCGAATTAAATAGTTGATGGAGGATGCATGATGAATGCTTATGTACGCCCTCATCCCGATGGTTTTAAATCTTATTTAGGAAAGGATCAGAAAACCGGCCTCTATACAGTACGGGTTGGTTGGACAGTATATGAAACCAATGCCAATGGTTCAGTTTTGTATATTGTTAAAGAGGAAAGTAAGATTCCACTGGATGTAGAAAAGTTTAAAACTGACCGACCTAAAATCTATGATGCGCTTTTAAATGAAGTGCAATTTCAACGCAGAAAACAATTGGCTATTGATCTTCAAAAGTCCAATATTCCCTCTTATGATCGTAAAGCCTACAAAAAGCGCCGCGGCTTTACAGGTTCTTAATTTAATCCACCCATAGTCAAGTCATACAGAAAAAGCACCCGTGGGTGCTTCTTCTTTATCGACCAGTTGCAATTAATACAAACAAACTCAGTATTAAAGTGCTTAATGATCGTTTGCAGTGTACGTGGACTTCATGCTCAGCTCCGTGAGCGTACTGTTCAATGTTTTCCATTACGTGTGCCCTTAAAGTTCACACTGATAATTTGCCTAATTTTCATACATTAAAAAATTAGCCAAAAGTATTATATCCAAACAAATTTTATTTTTTGTTTTTAGGTATCTCTTCTTAAGGTTTTACTGTCTTTTTAGAATTTAGCTAACAAAGTACCTGTAACATTCTTATACGAGGTTAATCTCGTATTGAGCATTTGTAGATCTTTCATTTCAAAGTGCCCGATAGGAAAAATGATTTTATAAAATGAAAAAAGATAACAATATTCGGTTTTTTAATAATGCCTTTCAAAAGGAGAATATTAAAATGAATAGCTCACAAGAACCAAATCAATCTCTGTTTAATCAAGCATCTACTTCTATTCAAGCCTGCATTGAATGTATGTTTGCTTGTAAGCATTGTGCCTCTGCATGTTTACAAGAAGAGCATGTGCATATGATGCGTGAGTGCATCAAACACTGCTTAACCTGTGTAGAAACCTGTCAGTTATGCACATCTTTAGAATTAAGACATTCCGAACTTGCTGAACAAGCCATGCAGTTATGTGCTAATGCATGTCAACTATGTGCAGCTGAGTGTAGTAAACACGAACATGAGCATTGCCAGGTTTGTGCAAAAGCATGTTTAGCATGTGCTCAAGCTTGTCAGGCATATCGTGCTTAATTTTTAGACGTGCTTAGAAACCTACGACCTATTACGTTCGTAGGTTTTTAAACTTTATAAAACAAAGAATTAAATTTTTAGATCAGATGAGTCATTACTTTTTTAGGCATAAAAAAAACCCGCATCTTGGGGAAAATGCAGGCTCTTAGATCTCCCACAACGACCATGAGTCCATTATTAAGCTTGAACTTTAAACCGTTAACTAAATGTACCCTTAATAAAAATAAATTGCAATACAGAATAGTCTGTATATTTGAAATATTTTATTATTTTTACATTACTTTTTCTTAAATAGTTTAAAAATATAAGCTATCCCACACTTAGAAATAACTTTTCATAGGCATTAAAAAAGCCCGTTTCACGGGCTTTTCTGCAACGTTGAGCACTCAAAAAATGTGTCTATCCATTTTTATTTGCTCTTTGCTAGCTGTTTATAAGGTCTTATCGTATCTTTTGCCCTGTCCCAAGTTTCCCTGTGGATCGAGGAGATATTACGATTACCTTAAGTACATTTATAGCACATTATTTATTCATGGCTAGTGCTGTTCACGTTTTTTTACAAATGGATAAAATACTTCAAACCTTCATATTTCAAGGGTTTTCGACGCCATTTGGGTACTGGCGAGCCGTATCACAAATTGGATACCACTTCACTTGTGAATTGACAAAAGCATGAGAGATGACTGGCGTCGATATTTCTTCATTAATGAGCCCTACCCTTAAACGCACCACATCAGGTTTATCTAAACGTTCACTCCAGACAGGTGAACCACAAGTTTTACAGAACACTCTCTTTTTATTAGGCGATGCAAAATACGCTTGCAAAAGATTTTCACCCTGTACAATCTCTAAATCGCTTTTTTGTACTTGAGTGATGGCCGCAAAAGCAGCTCCTTGTGCTTTTTGGCATTGCTTACAATGACAGACCATGATGGGTTCTAATTCGGCATTAATACGAAGTTGAATCCCATTACAAAGACAAGAAGCTGTATAAGCCATGATTTTTCCTTTTTTATTTTTATAAGGTTTAACTTACCCCTACACCTTTTTCAATGTGGTCTAAAATCGCACACGAAGCCTGTTGGTCACCACAGCAATCATCAGCTGAAGCCTGCAAAATATTAACCATTTCCTGTAAATGAGCAATTTTTTGCTTTAATTCGGCAATGTGTTTTACGGTTAAAGCTTTCACCTCTGCACTATGCCGATCGGTATTTTTCCAAAGCGAAATAAGCTCTTTCATCTGTTCAGATGAAAAACCTAACTCTCTGGCATGTTTTAAAAAGTTTAAAGTTTTAAGGTCTGTTTCTGAATAAATACGATAGCCAGAAGCAGAACGCTGAGCTGCTTCAAGTAAACCGATTTCTTCATAGTAGCGAATCATTTTCGCTGAAATGCCCGAATGTTTGGATGCCTGACCGATATTCATCTCACACCTCAAATATTAAATTTGGTTTAAGACCTGCTGTCATGATCTTAAACCAAAAGTTGATTTTCAGCACGCTTACTGTACTGGCGCATGAAAGCGTTTTAAGCGTAACGCATTGCCTAAAACAAAGACCGAAGAAAGTGCCATCGCGCCTGCTGCAAACATAGGTGAAAGTAATACACCAAATGCTGGATATAGCGCACCTGCTGCAATTGGAATCAGCGCAACGTTATATACAAATGCCCAGAACAGGTTTTGGCGTATGTTTCGCATAGTTGCTTTACTTAGCGCAATTGCGTTCGGTACGCCTTTTAAACTACCTGACATCAGCACCACATCGGCAGCTTCAATCGCAACATCAGTTCCTGTACCAATGGCTAAGCCCACGTCCGCTTGTGCCAAGGCTGGCGCATCGTTAATGCCATCACCTACAAAAGCTAAGCGACCATACTGTTTTTGCAATTGGCGAACTGTGTCCACTTTGCCTTCGGGTAAAACCTCTGCCACAACTTCATCAATGTTCAGCTTTTTGGCAATCGCTTGCGCCGTATGACGGTTGTCTCCTGTAATCATGGCCACTTTGAGACCTAATTTATGTAAGGCTTCAATCGCAGCATAGGTTGTTTCTTTAATTGGGTCTGCCACGGCAATAATTGCTGCAAGTTGCTGGTCAATGGCAACATAGAGTGGTGTTTTGCCTTCTTCACCTAACTGAGCAGCAATCGCTTGGAATGAGCTGGTGTCTAAACCAAGTTGGTGCATATAACGGTCTGCGCCAATTTGTACTTTTTGGCCTGAAACTTCCGCTTCAATACCTGAACCTGTAATCGAGTTAAATGCTGTTACTGGTAATAAGTTTAGGCCTTCGCTTTCTGCTGCTTGAACAATCGCAAGGGCAATTGGGTGTTCAGACTTGGCTTCGACTGAGGCCACTAAAGTCAGCACTTGGTTACGTTCAAAGCCAGATTGCACATTAAAGTCTGTCAGTGTCGGTTTACCTTCGGTGAGTGTACCCGTTTTATCAACGGCAACGACCTGTGCTTCTTGTAAAAGCTGCAAAGCTTCACCTTTACGGAACAAGACACCTAACTCAGCACCACGTCCAGTACCGACCATAATAGAAGTTGGCGTTGCAAGACCCATCGCACAAGGACAAGCAATAATCAGTACCGCAACAGCATTCACCAAGCCAAAAGTTAGCGCAGGCTCTGGTCCCCAAATAAACCAAACCAAGAAAGTAATTGCAGCAATTAGCATGACAGCCGGTACAAACCACATAGTGACTTTATCGACTAAGCCCTGAATCGGAAGTTTAGAACCTTGGGCTTGCTCAACCATGCGAATAATTTGTGAAAGTACAGACGAAGAACCAACAGCGGTTGCCCGAATGTTTAGAGTACCGTTTTGATTAACTGTACCCCCAACTACTTGTTGCCCTATTATTTTTTCAACAGGAACAGGCTCACCCGTAATCATAGATTCATCAATATAGCTGTGCCCTTCAACCACCTCACCATCGACTGGCACACGCTCA
>NZ_POYH01000091.1:20733-30239 GCF_002899995.1 Acinetobacter sp. AKBS16
GGACGAATTTCTACAATAGTCCCACTGACCACTTCAGCAACAGCAACTTCCACTATTTGCCCATTACGTTGAATACGGGCTGTTTTTGGCTGCATTCCTACTAAATGTTGAATCGCTTGCGAAGTACGTCCTTTAGCTTTTGCTTCAAAATAACGTCCGAGTAAAATTAAACTGACAATTACAGCAGCCGCTTCAAAGTAAACATTGACCGTGCCTTGTGGTAATACCTGCGGCATAAAGGTTGCCACGACTGAGAAACTGTAGGCAGCTAAAGTTCCTACAGCGACCAGCGAGTTCATATCTGGTGCTAAACGCCATAAGGCTGGAATCCCTTTTTGGTAAAAACGGCGACCAGGAAAAACAAGCACTAATGTGGTTAAAACAAACTGTAAAAGCCAGCTATTGTATTGACCAATGATGTGCATGACCCACATGTGAAAAGCTGGAATGAGATGTGAACCCATTTCCAAAATAAACACAGGTAAGGCTAACACAATCGAAATGATCAGATCTTTTTTAAGCTGATCTAACTCTGAAGCTTTTTTATCGAGTTGCTCATCTTGATTTTTTTCAGATGCTTTCGCGTCATAACCTGCTTTTTTAACAGCACGAATTAAGTCTTCAACATTGACTGATGGATCTGCCTGTACCCAAGCCTGCTCTGTTGCTAGGTTGACCGTAGCGTTTTGAACGCCCTCTACTTTTTTAAGGGCTTTTTCTACACGTGCAACACAAGATGCACAGGTCATACCCTCAATAGACAACTCCACTGGCGCAGCTTTTGGAACATCATAACCCGCACGTTCAACTGCTTTAACCAGTGCTTCACGCTGAATCGGTTGATTTGAATAAACAACGGCTTTTTCTGTTGCCAAATTAACGTTGGCAATCTCTACATTTTCAACTTTCTTAAGTGCTTTTTCGACACGTCCTACACAGGAGGCACAAGTCATGCCCTCAATTGAGAGTGTTTCACTATATGCTGGCAATTTTGTGGTTTTTGAGTCCATCAAACACCTCTGCAAATCTGCAAAATTTAATATTCTGTATTGAGCATACAGATTCCCATCATGGGAAGGTCAAGCATATTTTTTTAAAAAATTGGTCTTGACCTTACAATCATGACAAGGTTTAGACTCAGTGTTATCCAAACAAACATCTCATTCTTGATGGAGTATGAATATGAAACTACTTATTGAAAATATGACTTGTGGTGGCTGCGCACGTGGTGTGACAGCAACGATTCAGGACATCGATCCAAATGCAAAAGTAGATGTAGACTTAGCGAGCAAAATTGTGACTGTTGAAAGCAGTGAAAGCATCGATAAAATTACCGAAGCACTTGAAGAAGATGGTTTCCCAGCGAAAGTGCAATAGTCGATAAGGCCTAACGTTTAAAGTTAGGCCTTTATTTTTGAGCTTGTTGATATTGATTCAAAGCTGAAATTTTTTAATTCGATAATCCAGTGCTGCCCGAGTTAGCCCTAATAAACGTGCCGCTTCAGACACATTATGATTTGCCTTTTTTAAAGCCGTTAAAATTAACTGCTTCTCATGTTCTTCTAAATTAAACTCTGCCTTTAATAATTGCTCAAAGTCAGTTTCAACAGTCACCGCCTGCTCAGGGTCATGCTTAATCTGTGGAAAAATAGCATTTAACTTAATCAGTTGCTGATCATCCGTTAATAAAACCGCCCTTTCTAATAAATTTTCCAACTCACGAATATTTCCCGGCCATTCATATTGCTGCATAAAAACTTTAGTCTTTTCACTTACACCCTGAATGGTTTTGCCGTACATTTTTTCAAAGCGATGAAGAAAGTGTTCAACCAATAAAGGAATATCTTCACGGCGCTCTCGCAAAGGCGGGATCTGCACTGGGAAAATATTTAAGCGATAGTACAAATCTGCCCGAAATCGCCCTGTTTTTACAGCCTGCTCAAGATCTTCATTGGTTGCTGTAATTACACGGACATCTAAAATACGTGTCTGTGAATCTCCTACTCGCTCAAATTCACCTTCCTGCAAAATGCGTAATAGTGCTGCTTGTGCACGAGGAGAAAGCTCAATCACTTCATCTAAAAAAATCGTACCACCATTGGCTCGTTCAAACTTCCCCAAGCGAGATTGATGCGCTCCTGTATAAGCCCCTTTTTCTACCCCAAATAGCTCAGACTCAATTAACTCTGGTGGAATCGCTGCACAGTTTACCGCAATAAAAGGTTGGTCTTTTCTTTGGCTATTTGCATGAACCCCTCGTGCAAAAGCTTCTTTACCAACGCCGGTTTCACCTTGTAATAAAATGGAAACTTTCGAACCTGCTGCTTTGGTTAATAATGCACAGACCTGTTTATAAGATGCTGACTTACCCACAGAACTAAATAATTGGTGATCGGCTTCACTATCGCTATAAATTGATTTTTTTAGTTCAAAAAGTTCAGCCTGCAACGCAATCAGTTCTTTTTCCATAGGTTCGGGAGACATGAACTGAATTAGCTCATCTGCATTTTCCCACTCTTCTAAAGGCTTACCGATAATACGACAATGCTCATCGCCGCAGGCTTTGCACTCTATTTCTTGATAAATAATGGTCATGCCCGTCGCAAAACTACTGTAGCCGCACGCGTAACCAAGTAGCATCCAGCACGCAGGTTCATCACTTGGACCAAAATGCTCTAAATGCACATCAGCTTCAAAAGAGTTAAGCCAATTTAAATCAGCATAAAACTGTTTTTTATCGTGGCTTAAATTGAGCTGGTTGGCCTGTACTTGCACCATTCCACGAATGGCGTGCATTTGTGGGCCTGCCATAAAAGCATCGTGTTCATTTAAATCGGGACGCATTTTTGTTGTAACTTCTGCATCTTTTAACCCAGCTTGATACCCTAAACGAATAAAAAAACGCTTGGTTCGCTCAAGTCCAATCATGTGCGCTAAATCTTTACGCAAATATCCCATAATGCTGGTGTGTAAAAGTAGCATCCGATATTCATCAAACCAGATTTGGCCGTGGGCAGTATCAAAATGCAGTTTAGACAGCAAATCATGAATTTCTTGCGGATGATCTGCGTATCGTCCCGTTGTATCGTATTTTACTCGAGCCATGAGTGATCTGTTTTAATCCATTAAACACATTTGGGTTTTATCTCATCTTATCGAAGAACAAGATAAATGTCCTAGTACCTTAAAGACATAACTTCATACTAAAAAAGTATTTCTAAATCTCTCCATTTAAAGCCTCAAAAAATCTAAAAATAAATTTTTACGACCCACTTCATCAAATCATGAATATCTCTATTTCACCATTCAAAAAAATTCATGAAATGGTGAATTTTAAAAATGCTGCACTTTCAATAAAAATACTAAGCAATTGTTTTTAATTATAAAAATAAAGTTGGCATAGCTTTTGTAAAGCTTATAGCGAGAGCAAGGAGCATTCATCAATTTCAAGACAATGTCTTGATGGAGTACAGCATGACGCAACCTCAAGTCGAAGCATTAACCAAATATATTCGGGTCACTGGCGACTTAAACGCAGAGTTTATTGAGTTCGATTTTGCCATTCACGACCCAAGTCTATTTGTGGAACTGGTTTTGCCTAAACATGCATTTAATGATTTTTGTAAGACCAATCAAGTGGTTGAAATGACCCAAGAGCAACAAGCTTTTAATGACGCTCAGGAAGAAAAATGGCGCTATGGCACTGAAGCAACCTTAGTCGGCACGCAACGTAATAGCAACGATCACGATGATCAGATGTAAAAATATAAGGAGATAAAGCCATGACTTTAGAAATCAAAACATCAAATGTCGAACCTATCCGCCAGAACTACGCCTACATTGAAAGACGATTTGGCAGTAAGCCAGCAACTCGATATCAAGAAGTGAGTTTCGATGTACAAGCTGAAACTAACTTTCACTATCGTCCTTTGTGGAAACCTGAAAAGACTTTAAATGATAAAACCCATACTGCTCTGCAAATGCAAGATTGGTATGCATTTAAAGATCCACGTCAATTCTATTATGGAACTTATGTTCAGCACCGTGCACGTTTACAAGACACTGCAGAAAGTAATTTTGCTTTTTTTGAAAAACGTCAGCTTGCAGAACATTTGTCTGATGAAGTCAAAGCTAAGGTCATTGAATGCCTATTGCCATTTCGCCACGTTGAACAAACTGCAAACTTACACATGATGTCTGGCAGTGCCTATGGATATGGCACCGTGCTAACCCAAGCTTGTATTTATGCCGCGATGGATCATTTAGGAATTGCGCAGTACATCTCGCGTATCGGCTTAGCTTTAGATGGCAACAGCGGCGACTCACTACAGCAGGCAAAACAGGCTTGGATGCAACATCCTGCATGGCAAGGCTTACGCCGTCTGTGTGAAGAAAGCCTCACCGAGCAAGACTACTTCAAACTCTTTTTATTACAGAACCTTGTGATTGACGGCTTTGTGACAGAGCTTGTTTATCAACAGTTTGATCAGTGGTTAGTCACTCAAAATGCTCGCGACTTAGCCATGCTGACTGAGTTTATGAAAGACACTTTAGGTGATTTACGTAAGTGGTCAGACACCGTCATTAAAACTGCCGCTGCAGAGTCAGATCACAACAAACAGCTATTAAATGAATGGTTCACTCAGTCTTTGGCTCAAGTGAAAGCAGTCTTTACATCTTGGGCATCAGCAGCCTTAACAGCAGATGCAGTCGATCAAGCAGAACATGCCGTTATTGAACGCGCAAAAAAACTCGGCCTACAACCACTTACAAATGCTTAAGGAGAAGCAACATGTCTAAAGTCTATCTCGCATTACAAGACAACGATACTTCACGCTACATCATCGAGGCGATTGAAGAAGATAACCCTGAAGCTTCAATTCAGTATTTACCAGCCATGATTCGAATTGAAAGTGAAACTGATTTGGTCATTAAAGCCGAAACCGTATCTGAAAAACTAGGCCAAGATTGGGACATCCAATCGTTACAACTCAATATGATTACGCTGGGCGGCAACGTCGAAGAAGATGATGATACTTTCCGCCTTCACTGGAATTAATCACAACATAGATGTTGTTTAACAAAGATTTAAGGATGATCAATCATGACAACTCAAACGAAAGAAACCAGCAAAAAGTTAAATGCGAAAGATCGTTATCGTGCATTAACGCGTGATCTGGACTGGGACTTTTCCTATGCTGACCGTAAAGACGCCTTTCCTTATGAAGAGTTTGAAGGCATCAAAATTACAGACTGGTCTAAATGGGAAGATCCATTCCGTTTAACCATGGATGCTTACTGGAAATATCAGGCAGAAAAAGAGAAAAAACTTTATGCCATTTTTGATGCCTTTGCTCAAAACAATGGTCAGATGAATGTCAGCAATGAACGCTACTTAAATGCCATCAAACTCTTTTTAACGGCGGTTACCCCACTTGAATATCAGGCCTATCAAGGCTATGCACATGTAGGCCGCCAGTTTAGTGGTATTGGAGCACGTATTGCTTCTCAGATGCAGTCGATTGATGAGCTGCGTCATGTACAGACTCAAATTCATGCCATGAGCCATTACAACAAGTTCTTTGATGGTTTTCAGGACTGGGCACACATGCATGACCGCGTTTGGTATTTGTCTGTACCTAAATCATTTTTTGAAGACGCCCGTTCTGCTGGCCCTTTCGAATTTTTATTAGCCATTAGTTTTGCTTTTGAATATGTACTTACCAACTTGCTATTTGTGCCGTTTATGTCGGGTGCAGCTTATAACGGCGATATGGCAACCGTGACCTTTGGTTTTAGTGCGCAGTCTGATGAAGCGCGCCACATGACGCTTGGTCTGGAAATCGTAAAATTCTTGCTCGAACAACATGAAGACAACGTGCCGATTGTGCAGGAATGGATTGATAAATGGTTCTGGCGTGGGACGCGTTTGCTTTCAATTGTAGGCATGATGATGGATTACATGCTGCCAAACAAAGTGATGTCTTGGAAAGAAGCTTGGGAAGTTTATTTTGAGCAGGCAGGCGGTGCGTTATTTAAAGATTTAAGCCGCTATGGCATTCGTATGCCGAAATATAGCGATGTGATTGTGAAAGAAAAAGAGCACGTCTCACATCAGGCATGGTGGATTTTCTATAACTTTGGTCATGCTGCCGGTTTCCATACTTGGATTCCAACCGACGAAGAAATGGATTGGTTATCGACTAAATATCCAGACACTTTTGATAAATACTACCGTCCAAAATGGGAGTTGGCTCGCAAAATGGAAGCCGAAGGTAAACGCTTCTATAGCGCAGGTTTACCACAGCTTTGTCAGGTTTGTCAGATTCCAATGACCTTTACCGAAATGGGTGATGACCCAACTCAGTTTAGTTATCGCCATAGCATCTACCAAGGCGAACGCTACCACACCTGCTCAGATGGCTGTCATGACATTTTCGAACGCGAGCCTGAGAAATATATACAAGCATGGCTACCTGTAAATCAAATTTTGCAAGGCAACTGTGGTGGCGGTGACCTCGAAACTATGCTCCGTGATTATTACCGCATGAATGTAGGTGCCGACAATCTAGATATTGAAGGTTCACCAGATCAACAGCGCTGGAAAAAATGGAAAGGCAACGCAGCTTAAGCACAAGGAATTGTTCAGGCAGTCATCAAGCTGCCTGATAGGAAATAAGGAGATTGAACATGACTGTTCGCGCGATACACAACAACTATCAATTTGAACCGCTTGATCTGCAAAAAAACTATGGTGATCAATTCTTACTTTACGTGGGTTGGGATCATCACACACTTTTTTGCTCGGCACATGCCATGCTTGCCTCGCCTCAACAAACTTTGGGACAGTTGATTGAGCAACAAATTACAGGTGGTTTTGCTCAACATCCCGATTTTGCCAAAATTGATTGGTCAAAAGTGCAATACACCTTAGATGGTCAAACAATCGAACCAGAGAGTACTAAAACTTTGGCAGAGCTTGGTTTTGGGCATAAGTCATTACTTCGTTTCGTTACGCCAGAGTTAAATGGCTATAACGACAGCTACGTTTAATTCGGAGGTGTGTCATGAGTTATCAAGTCACCATTGAGCCGATCGGAACAACGATTGAGGTAGAAGAAGACCAAACCATTTTAGATGCCGCTTTACGTCAAGGCGTTTGGTTACCCTTTGCCTGTGGTCATGGCACTTGCGGGACATGTAAGGTTCAAGTCACCGACGGTTTTTACGATGTTGGTGAAGCCTCGCCATTTGCGCTCATGGATATTGAACGCGATGAAAACAAGGTACTTGCCTGCTGCTGTAAACCACAATCCGACATGATCATTGAAGCCGATGTCGATGAAGACCCAGATTTCTTAGGTCATTTGGTTCAAGACTATCAAGCAACAGTCATTGAAATAAAAGACCTGTCGCCAACCATCAAAGGAATCCGACTACAACTAGATCATCCAATTGAGTTCCAAGCTGGTCAATATATTAATGTCCAGTTCCCAGATATTGAAGGAACTCGTGCATTTTCAATTGCTAATTCGCCAAGTGAAGTGGGCATTGTTGAGCTGCATATTCGTAAAGTTGAAGGCGGTGCAGCGACGACTTATGTACATGAACAACTTGCCACGGGTGATCAGCTCGATATTTCGGGCCCTTATGGACAATTTTTTGTACGCAAGTCAGATGATCAAAACGCCATTTTCATTGCAGGTGGTTCAGGTCTTTCAAGTCCGCAATCGATGATTTTAGATTTGCTTGAGTCTGGAGATAGTCGCACCATTTACCTCTTCCAAGGAGCACGAGACTTGGCAGAGCTATACAACCGAAATTTGTTTGAACAGCTTGTAAAAGACTATCCGAACTTCCGCTATATCCCTGCTCTCAATGCACCAAAAGTAGAAGACCAATGGACTGGATTTACCGGATTTGTGCACGAAGCTGTTGCCGATTACTTTGAAAATCGATGTGGTGGACATAAAGCGTATTTGTGTGGTCCACCCATCATGATCGACTCGGCAATTTCAACACTCATGCAAAGTCGCTTATTCGAACGGGATATTCACACTGAACGCTTCTTAAGTGCAGCCGATGGTGCTGCCGGACAATCGCGTTCAGCTTTATTCAAACATATTTAAAGATAAACCTTTAAGCACTCGGCTTTTTCAAATGAGCTTTGTATTTGTAATTTAGAAAGCAAATACAAGGCTCACAGGAGTTCTGCATTCCAAATTTACAGGTTAAACAGACTCAAATTTTTAAAAAATCGTTAAGGAATAACGTTTTTTTAGTGACAAGCCAAACAACACAGAATAGGACATTCTATGAATAATAAAATTGCTGCAATCATATGTGGTGTAATCAGCACCCTTTACCTTCCTTCTGCATTTGCGACAGAAAACGGCTCAGACTCTTTTGCCTTAGGTGCCGAAGGTATGATGGCGGGCGCCCTACCACCTGCTGGGGTTTATCTACTCAGTTATTATCAAAATTATCACGCATCAGAGTTTCAAAATGGTCCCGATCAGTTCCATGTTGATGTCAACGCCGTGGTGCCTCGTTTGGTCTGGATGACCGATCAAAAAATTATGGATGGACAACTCGGGTTTTATGCAGCCCAGCCATTGGTTGATCTAAGACTCAAAGTAAATGGAATGGCTAACTCAAACCAAGGGCTCGGAGACTTAATTTTGGGTGGGATGCTGGGCTGGCATCAAGGAAATCATCACTGGATTGCAGCCCTAGAAACCGTGCTCGGGACAGGTCAATATGACACTCCAAGTGCGACACATCCAGTTGAAGCCAATCTCGGGAAAAACTATCACACCATTCGACCAATTATTGCCTATAGTTATGCCAACGCGGCAGGTTTAGATCTATCTACTAAATTGTCTTATAGCTGGAATACGCGTAATGACGCGACCGACTACCAGTCTGGACAATACATTGCGGGTGACTATAGCTTGGGTTATCGCATTAACCCAAAACTCAAAGTTGCAGTTGAAGGCTATGCCTTTAAACAAACCACAGATGACAAAGTAAACGGAAGTGACATTGGGTTTAAAGGACAGGCTTTTGCAATTGGGCCAGGCATTCAATATGCCGATAAGAATTGGTCTATTGAAGCCAAATTTCTAAAAGAAACCGAAGTCGAATATCGCCCCGAAGGCCATACCAGCTGGCTAAAATTAATTTGGGCTTTCTAAAACACATCAACGCATAGCTTCAACCTTTGAGGCTATGCACTTCCCTTATTTAAAAATCGATACCATTTGAATCATCTATCGGGTTCTGATCAAGTGTAAAAACAGTTCGTTGATAAGGTATCCCTTCCAAGTCATAAACCTGATAAATACAGTCGAACAATGATTGTAAGTCTTCACTTCTGTCCATTGCCCGTGCAGTAATAAAAATTGGGCTGACCGCGCCGTTATCTAAAATCGGAATATAGTTTAAGTGTGGAAATCGAATGGTATCAGCACTTGCTGGAATAATGCAGATCCCTTCCCCCGCTG
>NZ_POYH01000091.1:30310-32573 GCF_002899995.1 Acinetobacter sp. AKBS16
GACTAAGCCCAAAGCCAATTGAATTTCCCGTATCTCATGCATATTTTTGGGAACCAAACTATGTTCGGCAAAAATATTCAAAAGCTGGGTCGAAAAATTGGGTTTCGGTGAAGTGGGATACATAAACATCTTTTCATCAATCAAATCGGCCAGATATACCCCTTCTGTGCGCTGTGCAATTGGATGACTGGTATGCGCGGCAACGACCAAACGCTCTTTACGTAAAAGAATTCGCCTCACGGCGGGATCACTAATTCTTAAACGCCCAAACCCGACATCAATACGGCCTTCTTTTAAGGCCTGTAACTGTTCGGTTGTACTTAATTCCATGAGCTGAATATTCAGATGAGGCTGCTGCTGACGAAATAAATAAATGATTCGAGGCAGCAACCCATAAAGTAAAGACCCGACAAAACCAATGGTCATGCTTCTTTCGATGAGACCAATACGCTTGGTCATACTTTTTATTTCTTCAGCATTCGACAAAAGTTTAACAGCGTGCTGATAAAAGAAATGTCCTGCTGGTGTGGTCTGTAAAGGGCGGCTTCCTCGCTCAAAGAGTTGAATTCCAAGCTCACTTTCCAAATTTTGGATTTGCCGACTCAAAGGCGGTTGAGCAATAAATAGTTTTTCAGCTGCCTTGGTGAAGCTCTGTTCTTCTACAACAGCCACAAAATACCGTAAATGTCTTAGTTCCATCAGGTTTCCATACCTTTAAGATATATTAAAATGCAAATTCAGTCTTAGACACAGTTTAACCATTCTTTTAAGGTATATACAAGCAATAACCCGATGAAGTTATAGATCACTTGTATAGCACCGATTGAAATCATACTGGCCAACATTCGATCTATCTTTATCCATTCGCGGTTAAACACCCGACGCGTTTATACGCTTCATTGACATATTAGGATATCAAGACCTTTTAAATCGTAGCGAAGGTCTTGATGACTTCCACCCTTTGGAAAGTCGGAGAACGGACATGCCACGTATTCCTGTAATCAATACCAGCCATCTTGACCGTATTGATGAATTACTTGTAGACAATATCGATACAGGTGAATTTAAACTTCACCGCTCAGTTTTTACTGATGAAGCCTTATTTGACCTCGAAATGAAATACATCTTCGAAGGTAACTGGGTTTACTTGGCACACGAAAGCCAAATTCCAAATAATAATGACTACTACACGACTTATATTGGTCGTCAGCCGATTATCATTGCCCGTAACCGTAACGGCGAACTTAATGCCATGATCAATGCGTGTTCACACCGCGGAGCACAACTTTGCCGTTACAAGCGTGGTAACAAAGCAACGTATACTTGCCCTTTCCACGGCTGGACTTTTAATAACTCAGGTAAATTGCTCAAAGTAAAAGACCCAACTGACGCAGGTTACTCTGACTGCTTTAACCAAGACGGCTCACACGACCTTAAAAAGGTAGCTCGTTTTGAGAGCTACAAAGGCTTCTTATTTGGTAGCTTAAATCCCGATGTTCCTTCGCTTGAAGAATTTTTGGGTGAAACCACCAAAATCATCGACATGATTGTTGACCAGTCTGAACATGGTTTGGAAGTTTTACGTGGTTCATCTACTTATACCTACGAAGGCAACTGGAAACTCACTGCTGAAAATGGTGCCGATGGTTACCATGTTTCTGCTGTTCACTGGAACTATGCAGCAACGACTCAGCACCGTAAAGAAACTCAAGCTGCCGATAACATCCGCGCGATGAGTGCAGGTTCTTGGGGTAAACAAGGCGGTGGCTCGTATGGCTTTGAAAATGGTCACATGTTGCTTTGGACACAATGGGCAAACCCAGAAGACCGTCCTAACTTCCCAAAAGCAGATGAATATACCGAAAAATACGGTGAAGCGATGTCGAAATGGATGATTGAGCGTTCACGTAATCTTTGTCTCTATCCAAATGTTTATTTGATGGATCAGTTTGGTTCGCAAATTCGTGTACTTCGCCCACTTTCAGTTAATCGAACTGAAGTCATCATTTACTGTATCGCGCCTAAAGGTGAAGCACCTGAAGCTCGTGCACGCCGTATCCGTCAATATGAAGATTTCTTCAATGCCTCAGGCATGGCAACGCCAGACGATTTAGAAGAGTTCCGCGCTTGTCAGGCAGGCTACGCAGGTATTGCCCTTGAATGGAATGACATGTGCCGTGGTTCAAAACACTGGATTTATGGACCGGACGATGCAGCAAACGAGATTGGTTTAAAACCCATGTTAAGTGGGATTAAAACTGAA
>NZ_POYH01000091.1:32668-52515 GCF_002899995.1 Acinetobacter sp. AKBS16
AAGGCCTGTATCTGGCCCAGCATCAATATTGGTTAAAAACCATGAAACACGCGATTGCTACAGAGAAAGAAATTGCTGATCAGGGAGAAACAGCATGAGTACTCAAGACAAAGCAACTTTAGAAAATATTGCTCAGTTTCTTTATCGTGAAGCTCGCTTTTTAGATGATGAACAATGGGATGACTGGCTTGAATGCTATGCGCCAGAAGCTTCTTTCTGGATGCCAGCTTGGGATGACGACGATAGATTAACTGAAGATCCGCAATCTGAAATTTCACTTATTTATTATCCAGACCGTCAAGGTTTAGAAGATCGAGTGTTCCGTATTAAAACCGAACGCTCATCTGCAACCATGCCGGACACACGCACAAGCCACAATATTGCCAACGTTGAAGTTCTCGATCGCGACGGAGACAAAGTTACTGTTCGCTTTAACTGGAATACCTTGAGTTTCCGTTACAAGACAAATTACAGCTATTTCGGTATGTCACGTTATGTGATCGATTTTTCAGGTGATCAACCAAAAATCTTGAGCAAGTATGTCGTTTTGAAAAATGACTACATCAATCAAGTCATTGATATTTATCACCTCTAAGACATACCCCCTCAGCTAAACGGACTGTTGGCTGAGGGTAAAAGTTTCAAATATTTTGTAGGATACATGCCATGTCAAACCACAATGTTGCACTTCAATTTGAAGATGGTGTTACACGTTTTATTAACGTAGCTCAAGGCGAAACCCTATCTGACGCAGCCTATCGCCAAAAAATTAATATTCCTTTGGACTGCCGTGATGGTGCATGTGGAACTTGCCGCGCATTTTGCGAGTCCGGTAGTTATGACATGCCAGAAGAAAGCTATATTGAAGATGCATTAACACCAGAAGAAGCTGAGCAAGGCTATATTCTTGCTTGCCAATGTCGTCCAACTTCAGATGCCGTATTTCAGATTCAAGCCTCATCAGATGTCTGCAAAACAGAAATTCATAGCTTCCAAGGTACTTTAGCCCGTGTTGAAAACTTATCAGACTCAACCATCACATTTGATATCCAACTTGATGAAGGACAACCGGATATTCATTTCCTTGCAGGTCAGTATGTGAATGTGTCAATTCCAGAAACTGGCGAAACACGTTCATATTCATTTAGCTCAAAACCGGGTAATCGTTTAACGGGCTTTGTGGTCCGTAACGTACCAAATGGCAAGATGAGTGAATTCTTAAGCAAGAATGCCAAGACTGGCGACAAAATGACTTTTACCGGTCCATTTGGTAGCTTCTACTTACGTAATGTAACGCGCCCAGTGTTGATGCTGGCAGGCGGTACTGGCATTGCCCCATTTATGTCGATGTTACAAGTGCTTGAAGAAAAAGGTTCAGAACAACCTGTTCGTTTAGTCTTTGGCGTAACCAATGACTTTGATTTGGTTGCTTTAGAAAAACTCAATGAGTTGCAGGCGAAATTCCCATGGTTTGAATACCGCACTGTAGTTGCAAGCTCTGAGAGCAATCATGAACGCAAAGGCTATGTCACTGGTCATATTGAAAGTGAATGGTTAAACGGTGGCGACGTCGATGTTTATCTATGTGGCCCAGTACCGATGGTAGAGGCGGTACGTAGTTGGTTAGAAACTGAAAATATTAAACCAGCAAACTTCTTGTTTGAAAAATTCTCTGCAAACTAACTTAAGGTGGAGAAATTATCTATGTCAAACCGTCAAAGATTTACCGATAAAGTTGTGATTGTTACGGGTAGTGCCCAAGGTATTGGCCGCGGCGTGGCATTGCAAGTTGCAGCTGAAGGTGGACAAGTCGTCATGGCTGACCGCTCTGAATATGTTGAAGAGGTACTCACAGAAATTCAGCGTACAGGTGGTGATGCTGTCACGGTTAATGCTGACCTAGAAACCTATGCAGGTGCACAAGCGGTTGTTACAAAAGCCATCGAACATTATGGTCGGGTAGATATCCTGATTAATAACGTAGGTGGCGCGATCTGGATGAAACCTTTTGAAGAGTTTTCCGAAGAAGAAATCATTAAGGAAGTGAATCGCTCATTGTTTCCAACTTTATGGTGCTGCCGCGCTGTGTTGCCTGCCATGATTAAGCAACAAGCGGGCGTTATTGTAAATGTATCTTCCATTGCAACCCGTGGTATTAACCGTATTCCCTACTCCGCATCTAAAGGTGGGGTAAATGCCCTAACAGCGTCTCTTGCTTTTGAACATGCTAAAGACGGGATTCGAGTCAATGCTGTTGCGACTGGTGGAACCGAAGCGCCACCTCGCAAAGTACCACGCAATGCCAACCCGTTAAGTCAAAATGAAAAAGACTGGATGCAACAAGTAGTTGATCAAACAAAAGATCGAACATTCATGGGTCGTTATGGCACAATTCAAGAACAAGTCAATGCAATTTTATTTCTTGCATCAGATGAAGCATCGTATATAACGGGATCGGTCATTCCGGTCGGAGGAGGAGATCAGGGTTAACCCTGATCTTTTTATATATTTGGATAAATAACATGAATTGCATGGAGGCAATCACACATGGCAACCCTGTTCAAGACATTAAAAAATGACTGGTCCATATCAGCAACAGTTGCGGGCTTTCTTGCAGTTTTAATTTCTTACTCAGGCCCACTGATTATTTTTTTCCAAGCTGCTCAGCGTGCCCATGTATCCACAGATATGATGGTGTCATGGATTTGGGGAATTTCAATTGGCGCTGCCGTTTCAGGTATTTATCTTTCGATTAAATATAAGACTCCTGTGATTACCGCGTGGTCTGCACCGGGTACTGCCCTGTTAGTTACCCTATTTCCAAACATCTCATTGAATGAAGCAGTAGCCGCCTATATTACTTCTGCCATCGTTATTTTCTTAATTGGCATTACAGGTTATTTCGACAAATTACTGAAGTGGATTCCACAAGATGTTGCTGCGGGCATGATGGCAGGTATTCTTTTTCAGTTTGGTATTAGCCTATTTACCGCATCTGATAGCATGCCTTTGATTGTCTTTAGTATGCTCATTGTCTTTTTAATTGCCAAACGTTTAATGCCTCGCTACACCATGATTTGGGTGTTAGCTGCCGGAGTTTTATTAAGCCTCATTTTAGGCAAAATGAATCCGGTTGATGTGAGTTTTAATTTAGCAATCCCCCAGTGGATTAGCCCGGAATGGACTTGGAACTCAACACTCAACCTCGCCGTTCCTCTTATTTTAGTCAGTCTAACCGGCCAATTTTTACCGGGTATGGCGATTATGAAACTGAGCGGTTATGACACGCCAGCCAAACCCATTATTACGGCGACCAGTATTGCCTCGTTAGCCGTTGCCTGTGTCGGTGGTATTACCATTGTACTTGCCTCGATTACCGCGGCTTTATGTATGGGTAAAGATGCACATGAACTTAAAGAAAAACGATATATTGCAGGAATCGCCAACGGAATTTTTTATATTTTAGGAGGCTTATTTGCTGGCAGTATTGTCATGCTATTTAGCTTACTTCCTAAAGAGTTGGTGGCAGCACTGGCAGGTTTAGCCTTGCTTGGTGCAATTGCTACCAATATTTCTGTTGCCATGAAAAATGATGGTCAACGTGATGCTGCACTTATTACCTTTTTAGCTAGCGCATCAGGTATGCATTTTCTTGGATTAAGCTCAGTTTTCTGGGGTATTTGTATTGGTGTAATCGCCCATTTCATTCTTACCCCACGCTCAACTCCAGCCACAAATTAAATTTTTATCTAAGTGCCCACCACTAAAATAAAGCTTCAAACGCCAAATCAGGATACAAATAATTCGCTATCCCTGATTTGGCAATTTTTATTTAATATAAATTAAATTTCATTTTTAAGATGAGTTACTAAAATAATTGACTTTAATATTTTTTATTTATTTTCACTTTAATTCCTAATATAAACTTAGCTATATTTCTAGCTGTGATTCTCAGCAATAAAATCTATAAAAAGATATCTATAAAATCCTTAAAATTCTCACAATACAATATTTAACCCTATTTAAAACATAACAGAAGCAACAACTAAAATTATTAAAATAAACCATATTTTTCAATCTATTAACTAAATAAAAAGACAATACCTTAAAGACATAAAGATATATCAATTAGGTTTTTGACTCTATTCCAATAACAAAATAGTTTATTAAAAAATAACGCGATGCTTCACAAATTGGAGGTGAAGAAAATGGACACAAGCAAGGTTAATATTAATGAGTTAATTGATAAAGCCCATTTTACATCTTTTCATTGGAAAGTTTTAATCTGGTGCTTACTTATTATTATTTTTGATGGATATGATTTAGTTATTTATGGGGTTGCTCTTCCTCTGTTAATGCAGCAATGGTCGTTAACTGCTGTTGAAGCTGGTTTACTCGCCAGTGCCGCTCTATTCGGCATGATGTTTGGTGCCATGATTTTCGGCACGCTTTCAGACAAACTGGGACGCAAAAAAACCATCCTGATTTGTGTCACCTTATTTAGCGGATTTACCTTTATAGGTGCCTTTGCCAAAGGACCAACAGAGTTTGCTATTTTGCGCTTTATTGCAGGTCTTGGGATTGGTGGCGTTATGCCAAACGTTGTAGCACTTATGACCGAATACGCACCCAAAAAAATCCGCAGTACATTGGTTGCAATTATGTTTAGTGGCTATGCAATTGGTGGCATGACATCTGCGCTACTCGGTGCATGGCTCGTAAAAGATATGGGCTGGCAAATCATGTTTTTAATTGCGGGTATTCCCCTGTTGCTGCTCCCGCTCATTTGGAAGTTTTTACCAGAGTCTCTCGCCTTTTTAGTGAAATCTAACCATAGCGAACAGGCAAAAAGTATTGTGAGTAAAATTGCACCTCAAACTCAAGTCAATGCCAATACTCAACTGGTGTTAAATGAAAGTACAACAACAGATGCACCTGTCCGTGCGCTTTTCCAACAAGGCCGTACCTTCAGCACGTTTATGTTCTGGATTGCTTTCTTTATGTGCTTACTCATGGTGTATGCCTTAGGAAGCTGGTTGCCTAAACTCATGCTGCAAGCGGGCTATTCGTTAGGTGCGAGCATGTTGTTCCTCTTTGCACTTAATATTGGCGGCATGGTCGGTGCAATTGGTGGCGGTGCTTTAGCAGACAGATTTCATTTAAAACCTGTCATTACCATTATGTTTATTGTGGGATCAGCAGCTTTAATTCTGCTTGGCATTAATAGTCCACAATTTATTTTATATAGCCTGATTGCGATTGCTGGTGCTGCCACAATTGGTTCACAAATCTTACTCTACACTTTTGTTGCGCAGTTCTATCCGACAGCACTTCGTTCAACTGGCATGGGCTGGGCATCGGGAATTGGCCGTATTGGCGCGATTATTGGACCAGTTTTAACAGGTGCTTTACTTTCATTTGAACTTCCTCACCAAATGAATTTCTTGGCGATTGCAATTCCGGGTGTGATTGCTGCACTTGCAATATTTATGGTCAATCTAAAAGCCTCTGTTGCTGCACAAACGCCATCAACTTTTAACCCTCAAAACACGCTTACCCAGCAGTAAACATAAATGCGCCGAGGACTGGCGCATCTTTTTGGAAATGGATTATGGAATTATTACACCGTTTTAAACCATGTAATTTAGCAATAACTACATTATTCGGTTTATTAACTAGCTCAAGTTTATGGGCAGCAGACACCACTCAACAAAGCAAAGATGAATGGAAGTTCACGCTAAAAAATGCCTATATCAATCGTGATTTTGATAATGACGCCCTTAAAGATACCGGTAGTTGGTCTCAGGCAGCCTCATTATTTTATAAATCGAAAATGCATGACACCCCTCTGCAAATTGCAGACAAGCCAATTACGATTGGTGCCGATGCTTCTGTTCAATACGCCGTGCGCTTGAGTTCAGACAAACATGTTGCGGACACGGTCTTACCTTTTAATAAGGAAACGCAATCTCAAGCATCTGACTTTTTAAAATACGGCGCAACTTTAAAACTAGGCTACGACAAAACCCTTTTAAGTGTCGGTGAACTCTGGTTAGACTTACCAGTAACGGCTGTGGATGCCAGCCGACAATTGCTTGCCTCTTATTGGGGAACCAACCTTAAGTCGCAACTTTCAGATCAGCTTTATGCAGAAATTGGTCGGGTTGAAAAAGTATCACCACGAAATGAAGAAGATTTTAAAAAGTTTTCGTTCACGGCAAATGGAATGACCAAAGAATCTGATGGTTTAAATTACATAGATCTGCGCTATCAATTCACACCGTCGCTAAAGGGTGAATATTACTTTGGTAATTTAGAAGATCTCTACAATAAACACTATGTAGGGCTTGAGCATAATTGGAAACAACCTAATTTTGCGCTTACATCTAAGTTTAAATACTTCAATGCAAAAGATGATGGCAATACTTTTGATATTGATGCGCAAAATATTGGGGTGCTAGAAACACTTAAAGTAAAAAACCACACATTTGGGTTTGGATACCAACAAATTATGGGTGAATCGGCTTATCCATTACCGGATGGTTTTTTACCAGAAACCTATTTCATTAACTGGAATGCTACAGGTTTCTTTAAAGAAGATGAGAAGTCTTATCATGTGATGTACGGCTACGATTTTAAGGACTATGTGCCTGGCCTAAATGCAATGGTAAAATATGTTTACGGTCATGACTTTAAAGCAGCAAATGGCGAGAAAAACCACGAAACCGAGTCGAATGTGATTTTAAACTATACGTTTCAACAGCCTTTCTTAAAAGGCTTTGCCCTGCAATATATTCGAATTGATTACAACGTAAAACATGGCAATGACTTTGGTGAAGATCGCTTGTTTGTAAACTACACTAAAAAGTTTTAATCATTTTTGATTCAAATGAAGCGGGCTAATTTTGGCTCGCTTTATTATTTTTGTGCCATAAAAAAACGCTCTTACGAGCGTTTTTAATTAATCTAGTAACTTAAGCAACATGCTTTTGTACAACAATCGAACCTACTGAATAGCCAGCGCCAAAAGATGAAATCACGCCATATTCAGCATCATCTACTTCGTGGCCTGTACGGTGTAAAGCAATAATTACACCTGCTGAAGAGGTATTGGCAAACTCATCTAGAATAATTGGTGCACGGCTTAGATCTGCATCTTTACCTGCCACATATTTCAAGATTAATTCATTCATGTTGGCATTGGCTTGGTGTAACCAGAAACGCTTAATATCGTTTGCAGTTAACTGCATTTTTTCCAACTGCGCATTAATGATTTTTGCCACCAACGGACAAACATCTTTAAATACTTTGCGGCCATCTTGACGGAATAACTTGTCATCAACCACTGCATCTTCGCTACGGTTTAAGAAACCGAAGTTATTACGAATGTTATTTGAAAATTGGGTAAATAAATGAATATCTAAAATTTCAAAACCAGTTTTAGTAGTGGTTTCTTCAATAATAGAAGCGGTCGCCACATCTCCAAAAATGAAGTGACAATCACGGTTACGGTAGTCTAGGTGACCAGATGTAATCTCAACATTCACTAATAAAACACGGCGAGCACCTGAACGAATTGCATCTGCCGCTTGTTTCAAACCAAAAGTGGCAGCTGAACATGCCACGTTCATGTCGTAAGCATAACCTTGAATACCAAGTGCTGACTGGATTTCAATTGCCACAGCCGGATAAGCACGCTGCATGTTTGAACAAGCCAAAATCACAACATCGATATCTTCAGCAGTTACACCTGCATTTTCCATTGCCTGTTTTGCAGCAATAACGCCCCACTCTGCTTGAATTGAAAGTTCATCATTTGAACGTTCAGACAAACGCGGACGTAAACGTGTTGGATCAAGAATACCTGATTTCTCAATCACGTAACGACGCTTAATACCAGAAGCTTTTTCAATAAATTCAGCACTTGAACCACGTAATTCTTCTAGTTCGCCTGCTGCAATTTTCTCTGCATTCTCTTGGTTATATTGTTCCACATAAGCATTTAAACTGTCGGCCAGTTCTTCATTAGAAATGATTTCTGTTGGGTGAAATAGCCCAGTACCTGTGATACGAATGCCCATGTAAAACTCCTAAAAAAATGAATAGGGTCTGTTAATCTTTCATTTATAAATTGCGTTGCCAGCTAAAAACAACATAAACAGACCCCGATCTATTTTAACTGATTCCCAAACGATCCCATAACTTTTGTAGTCGAGTTGGCGAAATAGGCATCTTGGTTTTCATCGGCTGAGAAAATAAAGAAATCCGTAATTCTTCCAGCATCAAATACAATTCTTTGATTCTTGGATCATTTTTGAACTTAAATACCTTGTCCATCCATGGATCGACATCGTCAATAGCAGCATGATCTCGCTGTAGATTATTTGGCAATCGATCTAAACGCAATAGCAGCGCTTTTAAATAACGTGGATATTCCTGCCAAAGATCAACTGGCTGACAATAGACAAAATTGCCAAGTGACATTAAATCGAGTTGATCTTCAATATCATCAATACTGCGCCCAAACACGTTTGGATCAAGTACTAAAAGTTGACGACGGATTTGTTGCCACTGAATATAAATATCACTTAATTGCTCAAGTGCTTGCTGCCCATAGCTCAAAAATTGTTTTTTAACTTGTTCAAGCAATTGATTAAATTCATCAGCATTGATTGGCAAAGTCGTAATTGCCATTTGTAAAGTCGCGTATACCAGCATTTGCTCAAGTTTAGCTTTATCGCCTAAAGGTGAATAAGCCAACGCAAGCGGTTTTGAAATCTGCTTTTTCAACTGACGAACCAAATCGCCAAGTTGCATATGGACCAGACGAATAATACCTTCTCGATGCTGTTTAATCGCCTCTGCCTGATCGTTAAATGTTTGTATAACCACGCCGGACTCATCTTTCGCCTCAAGTTCGGCAAAAGTTTTAGTTGGCACTAAAGCTTGATATTGTTTAACAACAACACCTGTCACCTTCTGTGAAGCTTCAAAGGTAAAGTTTTCAGGGAAGGTTTTAAATTCACCTTTTTGCTGTTTCACCGGACGATGCGTTTCTACGCGACAACGAGCCTTCAACTCAGCCAAGTCACGGCCTTTGGCGATCAATTTACCTTTTTCATCAATCACCTTAATAAAAGGCACCAAATACGGATCTATGCGTTCAAATGAAAAATCTTTTTCCGTAATCTGCTCACCACGTAAAGCAAACGCCAGATAGCTAAAGATATGTTGTCGCAAATGTACAGCATCAATACCTTGCATGAGCTTACGCGCCGTATCTGGAATCGGTACGAGGTTACGACGTTTATCTTTTGGTAAGGCTTTCAATAATGCTTCAATGAGATCTAAACGCCAGCCTGGAATCCCCCACGACCAAATATTTTCATCTACCTGAGGCAATGCCTGTACCGGAATTTGGACCGTTGCGCCATCTTCATCATGGCTTGGGTCAAAACGATAAGTAGTTGCCAAGCGTAACTGACCATTATGTAAATGATCAGGGAATTGCTGCGTGGTCGGACGGTCATTGAGCCAAAGCGCATCATCTTCTACATATAAATAACGCGGATTTTTTGCTTCTACAGTTGCACGCCAGTCTTCAAAACTACGACGACTCGCAATTTCTTCAGGAATTTTCGACGCATAGAACTGATAAATTGTTTCTTCATCGACCACCAAATCGCGGCGACGTAATTTATCTTCAACTCGCTCTACTTCTTCAAGTTTAAGCAAGTTGTGTTTTAAAAATGGTGGAACTGTCCCCAGATTTCCTGTGGTTAATGCATCACGTAAGAAAATCTCATGTGCAGCAGGTTGATCAACTTTTTCAAAATTAACCAAACGCTTCGGTTCAATAATTAAACCAAACAATGAAATTTGTGCATAAGCATTTACAATACCAGCTTTTTTAGACCAATGCGGCTCGAAATAGTGATATTTCAATAAGTCGCGTGCAGCAAGCAAAATCCATTCAGGATCAATTTTTGCTAATGTACGTAAATAGACCTGAGAGGTTTCCACCATCTCAAAAGCCATCACCCACGCAGTATTGGTTTTATGCAATGTACTGGCCGGAAAAACTTTAGCCTTTTGCTGACGCACTGCCATAAAGGTATTCCGTTCATCAGTTTTATTGGCAATAAAAGACAATAAACCGGTCAGCAAAGCACGGTGCAAGTTTTCATAATTTGCAGGCTTTTCATTAAAACTAAGTTTTAAACCTTCGGCCAGCTCAACTAACTGCTGGTGTGTCTGTTTCCATTCCCGTAACCGTAACCAGCTTAAGAAATGCTGCTTAGCAAATTGACGACGCTTGTTTTCCGACATTCCTGCTTCACCTTTAGGATTTAAAGTATCCCAAAGTTTTAAATAAAACAGAAAATCTGAATCTGCCTCTTTGAATAGTGCATGCTTTTGATCAGCTTGCATTTGTTTATCTGCTGGACGTTCACGCGGGTCTTGAACTGCAAGTGCACTCACCACCACCAAAATTTCTTTGAGTACACCAAAATGAGCCCCACCCACAATCATACGTGCGAGTCTTGGATCAATCGGCATACGTGCCATCATTTGGCCGACTTTGGTCAGTTCATTTTTCTTCTCGTTAAGTGCGCCTAACTCAATGAGTAGCTTACGACCATCATTGACTAGACGGAAATCTGGCGGCTCAATGAAATCAAAGTTTTCCAGCTCACCTAAACCTAAGCTCTGCATTTGCAGAATAACCGATGCCAAGTTGGTTCGCTTAATTTCAGGTTCGGTAAACTCAGGACGACTTAAAAAGTCTTCTTCGCTATATAAACGAATACACACACCTGGAGCAACACGACCACAACGCCCTTTACGTTGATTTGCTGCAGCTTGTGAAATTGCCTCAATCGGTAAGCGTTGTACGCGTGAACGGTAGTTATAACGAGATATACGTGCAAAGCCGCTATCAATCACATAGCGAATATTAGGAACAGTCAGTGCAGTTTCTGCAACGTTCGTCGCAATAATAATACGGCGACCCTTTCCACTTGGGCTAAAAATCTTTTGTTGCTCAGAAACGGCTAAACGCGCATACAAAGGTAAAATTTCGGTATGTCTCGGCCCGTACTTTTGTAAGGTTTCCTGCAATTCTCGAATTTCTTGCTCTGTGCTTGAGAAAATCAGAATATCAGCATGTTCTGGATGGCCTTTTTCCTCGGCATCAGCAAAGCATTCTTCTACAGCTTGTACGACTGCACGCGGCAGGTTTTCTTCAAAGTCGTCGAATTCATCGTCATCACTACCACCAATATTCATTTCTGAAATTGGGCGATAACGCACTTCAACCGGATAACTACGCCCTTCTACTTCAAAAATTGGTGCATTATTAAAGTAGTTACTAAAACGATTTACATCTAAAGTTGCCGAAGTCACGATGACTTTTAAATCTGGGCGTTTTGGCAATAACTGCTTTAAATAGCCCATAATAAAATCGATATTGAGTGAGCGCTCATGCGCCTCATCAATAATGATGGTGTCATATTTAGACAAGAAGCGGTCATTACCTAACTCGGCAAGCAAAATACCGTCGGTCATTAAACGGACAATCGAATCTTGCGAACCTTGTTCATTAAAACGGATTTTAAAACCAATTGACTCGCCGAGCTTTTCGCCGACTTCTTCTGCAATACGCTGCGACACACTACGTGCAGCTAAACGGCGTGGCTGGGTGTGACCAATCATACCAGTCAAGCCACGCCCTGCTAACATTGCAATTTGAGGGAGCTGAGTAGTTTTCCCTGAGCCTGTTTCACCAGCCACAATAATGACCTGATGCTTTTGAATCGCTTCAATTAAACGGTCAGCATATTGGGTTACAGGAAGGTCCTGATTTAATGTGATTTTTGGTAAGCGTTCAAAACGTTGTCTAACTTTTGCATTAGACTGTTCAAATAATTTTTCAATCTCTGCAGTATTGGCTTTTTTATCTTTACGTAAACGATTTAAACGGTAACGATCTCTCGCCATCACCCATTGATCTATATTTAAACCATTCAGCACAGATAAATTTTCCTGAAAATTCAACAATCCTCTATTTTACGCCTTAATGACCATAAGGTAAAACAATTGGTTTTTTATATATTTTTAATTTTTTTTACATTTCACCCTTGAATTTTTAGTAGGTAAGCTTCATGTTGTTAGGCAAGTTTCTTTTACTATAACTGTCATTTGATTTACATGTTTTTGCAGTCAAATCGAATACAGTATTTGGGGACTTAAAAATCGAAAATTTCATACTTATTCAATTTTCCGATTTTAGTCATGTAAAAATACTATTTCCCCAATAAAGAATTTTTATTTATTCTACATCTCGTAAACAAGTTTAAATATAAACCTCAATCATGGAGACAATGATGAGCTTGATTAATACTGAAGTTAAACCTTTCCAAGCAACTGCTTACCACAACGGCCAATTCATCGAAGTGAACGAAACTAACCTTAAAGGTAAGTGGTCTGTTGTATTCTTCTATCCTGCTGACTTCACTTTCGTATGTCCTACTGAGCTTGAAGACTTAGCTGATAACTACGCTGAATTCCAAAAATTAGGCGTGGAAATCTACGGTGTTTCTACTGACACTCACTTCACTCACAAAGCTTGGCACGACACTTCAGACGCGATCAAGAAAATCCAATACCCATTAATCGGCGATCCAACTTGGACTCTTTCTAAAAACTTTGACGTTTTAATCGAGTCTGAAGGTTTAGCTGACCGTGGTACTTTCGTTATCGATCCAGAAGGTAAAATCCAAATCGTTGAAATCAACGCTGGCGGTATCGGTCGTGACGCATCTGAACTTCTTCGTAAAGTAAAAGCTGCTCAATACGTACATTCTCACCCAGGTGAAGTTTGCCCAGCTAAATGGAAAGAAGGCGAAGCAACTCTTGCTCCATCTATCGACCTAGTTGGTAAAATCTAATCTCTCTTAGATTTTAAAAACCTAAAGAACCATCCTTTATCGGATGGTTCTTTTGTTTTGAATAAGCACATCACATTTTCTACTGATACTTTTACAATTCTGCCCTTCCCCGTTACCTAAACATTGAGTAATGTCAAATAAACAACTGGTTAATTTTTGAGTACGTTTGATATGAAATAAAGGGGTGCATTTATGGCGAATACAGCGGTCGTCACTTCATGGAAATACAATGCGACATCGCGTCATTTAAAAATCTTTTATAGCGATGGCTCAGGAGATCTTTATCATCCTGTTCCTGAGTTTGTTTATGACAACTTATTACGTTCAACCGATAAAGCCGCCTTTGTACACAAATACTTAGAATTTAATTTGCACTTTACTCGACTCTCTTTGGTGATTGCCTCATAAAATTATAAAAAAGGCCTGTTCAAAACAGGCCCCACTGGAATATGAAAAATTATTTCAGCATAACTATTTTGTGACCACTAAACACAAACCTGCGCCGACAGGCAAAATGCTGCTCATATAATCCGGATCTTTTTTAATTAAAGCTATAAATCGATTTACTTCTGCCGCATGAGATATCACATTATCGACAACTAAAACCCCACCTTTAGGCTTCATTAGACGTTTTAAATCTGGCCAATAATTTTCATATGCATCACGTTCAGCATCTAACAAAATAAAATCAAATTTTTCCTGAGCTGCTTTTAAGTAATCGGCTGCATCTCCTACCCAAAATTGAACAATTTCACTGAGCTCTAACTCAGCTACATGACGTTTTGCCTCTGCACTTCGCTTTGCATCAATTTCAACTGTAATGACTTGCCCACCAGTCGCTTGGGCAGCTTCGGCAAGCCACAAAGTTGAATATCCTGTTGAAGTGCCAATTTCCAAAATAGACTTGGCTTGCTGCATACGAATAAGCTGGGAAATTAACTGGGCAGATTCTACTTCTATATTACGATATCGTTGTAAACGATCGGATTGCTGTGAGTCATGCTGTTTAAAGGTGTCATATAAATCAGCAACTCTTTGTAAGAAAATAGTATTTGGCATCTATTTTACTCCTTCTTTATATGACAGCCGTTTTATTTAAGTACTTTGTATTAATTTAAAACGCGGTACGACGCTACCATCACTCATTTGCACGGTTTCAGTAAACATATCAAGTGGTCGAACCCAAGTTGAATAATCACCATATAAACATTGATAAACGACCAATTCCTCTTCAGTTTCACTGTGTTTTGCTACAGAAAAAACTTGATAGAGATTACCTTTATAATGCTGATAAATGCCGCGTTGCAATGACATGAAAGTACCTTTTAATGTTATGACATAAAATCTTTACAGCCATATAACATATATAAATTTTCAAACACTTTCACTTTAAAATACTGCAAAACTAAAAATGAAATTAAGATGCACTTTTGCACTTTCTTAACTTACGCGTTGTTGCAAACCAACATTCAAAAAAACGATTAAATTCATAAAAACATACTGTTTTACCTATTCATTGTTTTAACGTACTATGCATCTATTGAAAGAATTTGGATGCATTGGAGTAAAAACAGATGTTAGATCAAAACATTAAAACTCAATTAAAAGCTTACCTAGAACGTTTAGAAAGTCCAATCGAATTAGTTGCTGCTTTAGATGAATCAGAAAAAGCTGCTCAAATTAAAGAATTAGTAACTGAAATCGCTGAGCTTTCTGACAAGGTAACAGCCCGTTTTGACGGTAACAATACACGTCGTCCAAGCTTTGGTGTGGCTAAAGCAGGTGAACAGCCTCGTGTGTTCTTCGCAGGCTTACCAATGGGCCATGAGTTTACGTCTTTGATCTTGGCTCTGTTACAAGTGTCTGGCTATGCACCTAAAGTATCGGATGAAGTTTTAAATCAGATTAAAGGTTTAAACCTCAAAGCTAACTTTGATGTATTTGTATCATTAAGCTGTCATAACTGTCCGGATGTAGTACAGGCGCTTAACCTGATTGCCATTTATAACCCGAACACCACAGCAACCATGATTGATGGTGCATTCTTCCAAGACGAAGTGGAACAACGCAAAATCATGGCTGTACCGATGGTATTCCAGGACAATGAACACATTGGTCAAGGTCGTATGACCCTTGAAGAGATTGTGGCAAAACTTGATACCAACTCAGCTGAAAAAGACGCAGCAGCACTCAATGCCAAAGATGCGTTTGATGTATTGGTGATTGGTGGTGGACCTGCGGGTGCAACAGCTGCAATCTATGCAGCACGTAAAGGCATTAACACAGGTATCGTGGCTGAACGCTTTGGTGGTCAGGTCATGGATACCATGGACATTGAAAACTTCACTTCTGTGCAAAAGACTCAAGGTCCTAAGTTTGCTGCCGAGATGGAAGCACATGTTCGTGAATACGATGTGGATATCATGAACCTGCAACGTGTCAGCAAAATCACGGGTGCAGACCAAACAGCAAATGGCTTGGTTGAAGTTGAACTTGAAAACGGTGCAAAACTTGAATCGAAAACTGTGATCCTTTCAACAGGGGCACGTTGGAGAGAGATGAATGTACCGGGTGAAGCTGAATACCGTACCCGTGGTGTAGCGTACTGTCCACACTGTGATGGTCCATTGTTCAAAGGCAAACGTGTTGCCGTGATTGGTGGTGGTAACTCAGGTGTAGAAGCTGCAATTGACCTTGCAGGTATTGTTGAGCATGTAACTCTGGTTGAGTTTGACACTAAACTTCGTGCTGACCAAGTCTTGCAAAACAAGTTAAACAGCTTGCCAAACACCACTGTGATTATGAATGCATTAAGCACAGAAGTATTGGGTGACGGTTCACAAGTAACCGGTCTTAAATATAAAGACCGTGCAACTGATGAAGAGCATGTGGTAGAGCTTGCAGGGATCTTTGTACAGATTGGTTTACTTCCAAACACTGACTTCTTAAAAGACAGTGAAGTTGAGCTAACCAACCGTGGCGAGATCATTGTGAATGACCGCAACGAAACCAATGTAAAAGGTGTATTTGCTGCAGGTGACTGTACCACTGTACCGTACAAGCAGATCATTATTGCTACAGGTGAAGGCGCTAAAGCATCACTCTCTGCGTTTGATTACATCATTCGTTCTGGGCAGTAAAACTGGTCAAATCACTATCATTTAATTCAAGCCTAGCATTACAAAATGCTAGGCTTTTTTAATACGAGAGTTACAACTTTTTAACAATTTTTGATCTTTATTAATCAGTTACTTTATGTTTATATTTTAGACATCCATAATTTTGGATGCCATGAATTAGAAGGAAAAACACAATGAATAAATTACTTGTTGCTTTAGGTCTTGCTGCGACTGTTGCCCTTGTTGGTTGTAATAAAGATAAAGCTCCAGAAACTGGTGCTACTACAGGTGAACACTTAGAAAATGCTGCTCAACAAGCAACAGCAGATATCAAATCTGCTGGTGATCAAGCTGCGAGCGATATTGCAACTGCAACAGACAACGCTTCAGCTAAAATTGATGCTGCTGCTGACCACGCTGCTGATGCGACTGCTAAAGCTGCAGCTGAAACAGAAGCTACTGCACGTAAAGCGACTGCTGATACAGCTCAAGCTGTTGAAAATGCAGCTGCTGATGTGAAAAAAGATGCTCAACACTAATTCGCTTTAGCATTAAAAAAGCCCCTATTGCTTAGGGGCTTTTTTAATGCTTTTGAAAATTGCTTATGAAATTAAACCTTCATCACGCATTGCAATTTGTACTGACTGACGTTCTGCAACTTTATTACGTAAGGCAATAATATGTTTATATGGCGTTAAATCATGCTCAATTGAGTTTGACCAATTTGTTAAAACAAATAAATACGCATCTGCTGGACCAAAATTATCATTTACCAAATAGTCATAATCCGACTCAGCCAAATAATTATCGATATATTTTAAAAGACGGTCAATTTCAGCATAAGCTTTGGTTTTTTCATCATTTGTTAACGCTGCCCCAAAAAATACCGCGTATGCATCATGCAATTCAGAATTTAAATAGCCCAACCATTCTAATACTTTCGCACGGCCCAAGCCCGAAGGAGGAATCAAATCTTGTTTAGGGTCGTGCTGAGCAAGGAAAGGTAAAATCGCTACGTTTTCAGTTAAAATTAATCCCGGATTAATTTCTAAAGCTGGTACATATCCCTTTGGGTTAATTTCATAATAATCTGCACCTTTTTCTGTTTTATGTGTTTTTAAATTTACTCGTTCTAAATCAAAATCAACATTAATTTCATTTAAAATAATATGTGCAGCTAAAGAACATGCGCCTGGCGAATAATATAATTTCATATCTGATCCTTGTTATCTCACATTAACGTTTTAAATTGGTTCTAAAAAACCTGCAAGGTTTGTACAATTCCTTAATTGTAAAAAAGCGTAAATTTATAAATTACTTACACTACCTAATATTCTTGAAAAAGTTTTCCCTTGCAAGTTGTCTTGCGTGACGATTGTTTAAAATATGATAAAACACATTCACATCACGCATTTTTACCGTTAACTACGTTTAAAAAGCTGACTAATCCATTCCATTAATTGAGATAAGAAATCGAAAATTGGACTTTTCTGGTTATCATTTGGCTGATTCGAGTCTTTGCCATTTAAATCTAGATCGACAATCACAGGATCATGGTCCGAAGAACGATAGGCATCTTCGCCATAGAACAAAGCTTTTTGTTCATCAGTTTTATATTCTTCGTTGTAATCTAGAACAGTCGGTTCGTCAGCATTAATATGCCAAGCAAAAGTACGAACTACTTTTGGATATAAATCTGCATCAGCAATAGCATGGTCTAAGTTACCCGCTCCACCATTACCATTTGCATCACTTGCCACACCAAAAACATAACTGTACGCCTGAGCGCCTTGCCCAACTTTAGCGTCATTGAGTAAGACTTTATAATTGGCTTTTTCAAATGCCAAAATCGGCGCCTCTTTTGCATAACTGTTCATGTCTCCAACGAGTAAAGCATTTTGCTTAGGCACTTGCGTCGGATTTTTTGATAGCCACTGCACAATTTGATCGACTGCTTTTACACGGGTTGGATTCCAGCATCCCTGACCATCATTTTGATCTGCATCAGAAGAGTTGGCATCTACTCCACTACATCCTTTTGATTTCAAATGGTTTGGAATAACGGTAAATGTTTTATTACCACGAACAGCTTGGAAAGTTTGAGCTAAGGTCGTTCTGTTTTTATCCCCTAAATCAAGCACAACAGCTTTATTTAAAGGCTTCACACGCTTGCTGTTATAAATAATCGCAACAGCAATAACATCGCTACCTAAACGGTCCAGATTTTCAGGAATAACATATTTCCAGTCTGGACCTAGTGCACTCGTTAAATGAGCAATCGCGCTGTTTGAGCCATAGCCATTGTTGGCAATTTCCATTAAACCGTAAACGTCAGCATCAATCGATTTGAGTGCACTCACAATTTTACGGTGCTGTTTATCAAACTCTGCTTGTGTGTTTGCACCACGCTCTGTTGGGAAACCTGTTGCACCATTGTCATAGTTCAAGACGTTAAATGAAGCTACACGAATATGATTGGCATTTTTCGCAATAATATTTTGACGCGGGTTGGTTTGAGCAATAACTTCTGGTTGCGTACGTCCAAGCACTGGTTGTACACGCCAACCGTTAAAACGATATTCTAAAATCCCTTCGACATTTTTAAGCTGATAGCCTGAACGCAATGTATTGGCAGCACTAAAATTTGTAGGTAACCATGGCGTACGATTTTGATTGTTATAACCATCATCAAAAATAATTTTAGATAATAAATTTTTCTGAGCTAGAGCTTTAGCTTCAGGAGATAGCGCTGGATATAAATTGGTTGGAATATATAAGCGACCTAAACTTAAAGATAGTTCACCATAACGACCATAATTATAATTCTCACTCACCGTTAAAGTCTGAGGCAATTTCACCAACATGCCTTGATAACGCTGCGGAGAATGGGTTGAACCGGCTGTTAAGCTCGAAAATGGTAATTCAAGGCTAACGGGCTGAACCTGATTTGCCATATTGCTATTACAGGTTTGAATATCTTGTTGTAATTGGTCAATCTGTAGCTGATTTTGATAGCTCGTTAAACGACCACGTAAAATAACCTCATCACCAATTTGTCCACCTTTTACAGTACTACTATTCGGAATATAAACAAAAATAGCATTGCTCACATTTGCACGTGCTTTCGTATCAGGTGTTTGAACATAAAAACCTGAGAAACCATTTGCATAACGGTAGTCGGCAGTAATTACTCCACGCACGGTATAAGTCTGGTTTTGTGCTGATGTTGCTAAATCGGCAATTGGTGTATCTGAGCTTGAACAGCTGACCGTTTCAATAGGAGGCTGAGTAGTAGTACCTGATAGATTTGTAAAATCATTTCGGTTTGCCCATGCTGTCCATGAATGGTCCAAATCAAATGCCGCTGTCGGATCAATACTCAAAGCTGGATTTTCAGTTTCAATACGTTTAAAGCTATTTCCCAAGCTTGAAACAGCAGTTCCCCATCCTGCCTCAGGTCGTTCCCCAATACGGCCAAAACGATCTACAGGTGTGCCTTTATAAACAAGCACAACTGCATCATCCCCATTAAAAGACAATGCAGCCACTTGATTTACTTTATTGCCAAGTTCTGTCTGTAACTCTGAACGCCCCACCAAAAATTTTTGTTTACTTGCAAGTGTACCTTGTAAACGGAAAGTGGCTGTTTTCGCAGTCCCACCATTATTAAATTGTTGAATTTCATAATCAGCCAAGTTAACAGTAGTACCATCCGGGTTATAAATTTCTAACCCTTTTTTATTACTGCTACCATCAACATACTGGCTAAACATGAGCT
>NZ_POYH01000091.1:52604-65338 GCF_002899995.1 Acinetobacter sp. AKBS16
TGAGCAACAGAACTATATGAAAATGCACCTAATGCACTTAAAAAAACCGAAAGTGTTTTTAATTGAAAAGTTTTCATGAGTAAAAATGTTCATGTGAGTTTTAATTAGCCTCTTAGATTAAATATTGATCATGACATCTACATGAAGAAAAACACCGAAACATTTGACTTGACCACCTGAAGACTTAAAATACCGCATTTGAATTTCAATATTGCCAAGGTTATGTCGATCGATCAGTTAGAAACGCAAATTGCAGAATTGGACAATTTGCCTGAACACCGTGAAATTGTGACGTTTATGCGTCGTTCAGCCCCACTCAATACGTCTCAACGCACGGCTTTAGAACAACATCGCGATTTAATTTTGGAATATCCCGTGGGTGACTTACGTCAGCACTTCGAGCATCCAGAGCGCCCTTTAACTGTTGAAATCGGTTTCGGTATGGGCCGTTCTTTAGTGCTTATGGCTAAAGCGAACCCTGAACGCAACTATGTGGGTATTGAGGTTCATGTACCGGGCATTGCTCAATGTGTCTATGAAGCAGGTATGGCAGAGCTTAAAAATTTACGTGTACTCGATGCTGACGCAATTCAAGTTTTACGTGAAATGCCTGACAACAGTATCAACTGCGTACAACTTTACTTCCCGGACCCTTGGCAAAAGAAACGTCATTTCAAACGCCGCTTCGTTATTCATGAACGTATGCAATTGGTTGAACAAAAACTTGAGCTTGGTGGCACATTCCACGCTGCAACAGACTGGGAACCGTATGCTGAGTGGATGTTAGATGTTTTAGACAACCGTCCAAACCTTGAAAACTTGGCGGGTAAAGGCAACAGCTATCCTAGACCAGAATGGCGCCCAGTAACTAAGTTTGAACGCCGTGGCATTGAGTCAGGTCATAAGATTAATGACTTTATCTTTAAGAAGATTAAGTAAGAAACAGGGCTTAGTAACAAACTAGGCCCTTTTCATTTCAATATTAAAAATTAAATAAACCTATAACTTATCTTGTCCATTTTTCTGACTAATTAAAGATTGCCAATTGAACTCAATCTCGTTATTTATAGGAAAGGTACTTGCCATACTAAAAAATACTAAGGAAAACGCATGTTAAAAATCTTAGGGCGTGATAATTCTATTAATGTTCGCAAAGTCTTATGGCTATGTGACGAATTAAATCTTACATATGAGAGAGAAGATTGGGGAATAGGTTTCCGCTCCGCTCAATCTCCTGAATTTTTGCAATTAAATCCTAATGGTCAAATTCCAGTGATTTTAGATGGGGACTTAGTCCTTTGGCAGTCGAATAGCATTATACGTTATCTGGCAAATGCATATGATAAAGACCATATACTCTACCCAACTCAAGCTAAACAAAGAGCTATTATTGACCAGTGGGTTGATTGGCAAGCTATAGAACTGAATAACAGCTGGACTTATGCATTTATGTCGCTCATTCGACATTCAGCCCTTCATCAAGACCCGAATTTGTTACAACAAGGTATTGATCAGTGGAATAAACAAATACAGATTCTCGATCAACAACTTGAAAAAACTCAAGCCTATGTTACAGGTACTGAGTTTACCCTAGCCGATATACCAATTGGGCTGTCTGTGCAACGCTGGAAAGCAACCCCTTTTGACCATCCAGCGCTTAAACATGTCGACCAATATTTTGAACGTTTAAATCAGCGTAAAGGCTTTTTAAAATGGGGCAATAACGGTCAACCTTAACCTCTTAAAATTAAGATGAGTGATGGCGCTTTACGATGCCATCACTTAAAAGTTGATAAACCTGTTTTAAATCATCTCGATTTGCTTGGGCTAATAAGCTTTGATGCATTACCAAGATATTCTGATCTCCTCGCATTGCAGGTCCTGTTTGCATTTGCTTTGGATCATTTTCAGTAGCTTTTTTTGCTGTTTCCAGAATTAATGGGTAAAGCAAGCCAAAGTCGACCTGCTCCGCATCTACAACTTGCTTTGCCATATCAAAACAATAATTACTAAAATTACATGCAAACACGGCTGCCAAATGCAAAGTTAAACGTTGTTTGGAGGTGTATTGATACACTCGCTTACTTAGGCTATTTGCTAAATCAGAAAGTATGACTAAATCGTCTTTATTGGTCGCCTCTACAAATAATGGTGTGGCTTTCCAATCAACATCTCTTTCTAAGCTAAATGTTTGTAATGGATAAAACACCCCTGCTTTTTCATGTACCTGACTGATGACTTGAATGTCTGTACTCCCCGAAGTATGAACCATAAGCGTTTCGGGAAATAACTCGTGTACCTGCATTGCAAGTTCAGTAATAGCACTGTCTGAAACAGCTAGAATAATTAAATCGCTTGGTTGAAACTCTTGAAGAGACTGACATGCTTTCGCTTGAATTTGCTCTGCAAACTTCTTGGTTTTCTCAAAATCACGTGCATAGACTTGTACGATGTTATGTCCCTTAGCCAAAAGTGTCTTTGCCAAATGGAAGGCAACACGCCCACTCCCTAACAAACTAATTTTCATGCCAACCTAACAATATTTATTTCTATAAAAAAAGCTTCTCAAAATGAGAAGCTTTTTTCAAATTAGAATTCAATAAAATCTGTTTTTTATTGAGCTACTGAAAACTCAATACGACGGTTTTTAAAGCGTCCTTCTTCGGTCGTATTGTCTGCAACTGGCTGTTCTGAACCATGGCCTTTAGCAACCAGTTTAGAAGCATCCACTCCTTTAGAAACTAAATAATCTACTACTGCTTGAGCGCGTCGTTGAGAAAGCGCTTTATTAGCAGCGGCATTCCCTGTTGAGTCGGTGTGACCACCTACATCTAATTTAACACCAGACACTTTATTTAAAAGGGTTGCTGCTTGATCAAGAATAGCTTTGTTATCTGCAGGTATGTCACTTGAGCCACTCGCAAAGTTAATAATTTGTAAATTAAGTGCTTTAACTAATGCGTTTACATCTACATTGTTCGGGTCAATTGCAGTTAAGGCTGTTTGTGAAGCACTTAAACTGTTGCTTACAGACTGTTCAGCTGTTTCTGGTGCTGAGGCAACAACTTCGGTATGTGGAACAAGTGCTTTTACTTTAGCAGTTAACGCTTCTAACGCTGCAGCATCACCTGCTTTCAATGTAATCTTGTCACCCACCCATTCTAAAGAAGCGTTTGGAATACCTTTTAATGCACCCAACACGCCTGCCAAAGCATCCTTATCGGTAAAAGCAGCCGCATAAGTTTGACTTGTATCAACATCACAATCTTTAGTAGCTGAAAAGACTTGTTTAACTTGAGTTTGTAATGTCGCTAAGAAACCTTGATCGCCAATTCCAGCCTGACACTGGCTCACGGCACCTTTATCATCGGTGCTTAAAGTTAAAGTAGCTGGAGCAGCCGCGGCCTCTACACCGCTTGCAGCTTTAGTTTCTGGTGCAGGTGTAGCTTCTTTATGCTGGCAAGAGCGCCACAACCAAGCAATTAATAACCCGAGAATAATGAGCGCAATAATGGGTAAAAAACCACGAGATTTACCCGTAGTCTCTGTTGCTGCTGCAAGTGGCGGTGCTGTCGATGAAGTTACAGAAGATAAACCAGCTCCAATACCTAATGGAGCTAATAAGCCCACGGCCCATCCTGGTAAATATGAACGGATCGTTTCAGCATGCTGACGTAAATAGTTCACAATACTTTGTTGATCATTTCCGGCAACGTCAGAAATTGCATTAAGGCTCGGTTTTAATGCGCTATTGAGGGTATTTTCGATTTCATTATTTGGTGCTGTACCGCTTAAATGGGTAAGCACAGTATTCTTAATTTGCTCATTATGAGAAAAAAGATCGGATAATGACGGAGCCAAACTGTTTTTCAATTGTCCTATAAGATCAGGTTTAGCAGCTAATAATGAAAGTAGAATTGGATAAAACTTAGATAAAGCGTTTGTTTTTTCGCCGAGGTATCCATCCTGATTATTTAATATTGTTGAAGATACTTTTTCTTTAAGCAGTTCTATAGGGTTTATCGACATTGGTTATTCTCCCGAATCTTATACGTCGTAACCAGCAACTTTTTGATTATTCAAATACTTCTCTTTGCTGATAGTTTTTTATTCTAATGCGCTCGAAATCTTTTGTTGTTTTTTAAATAATTTATATACAATTTTCCATCTAGTATTTACAAAACAGGCAGATCTTTATGATCTACCTGTTTATATTTTATATCGGCATTTTGCGGCTTAAAATTAAACAGCAAAAGTTTGTAAGACTTTACCTGTAAGCTTTTGGCCCAATAAAGGGGTATTTTTCCCTTGAGATAAAATAGTGTCTTTACTTACAGTCCAGCTTAACTCAGGATCTACCAACACCCATCCTGCTTCAGCTTGCCAACGAGCTGTCATGTTTGCTACCTGTGCAGGAGCACTTGTCACTTTAGTTACCCATTCTAAAGGTTCAAATAGACCTTCATTAATGAGCTGAATACCTAAAGCCACATAAGTATCAAATGCAGTAATACCCGGTTGAGTCTCTGCAAATGGAGCCATTTTAGCTGAACTGCTTAAAGGCTCGTGGTGGGTACAGATTGCATCAATTACACCTTGTTTTAGACCCTGGCGTAAAAGCTCTTTATCTTGCTCAGAACGTAATGGTGGACGAACATGTGCAAGTGAATTGAAGCCATCAATTAGTTGCTCAGTTAAATGTAACTGATGCATTGCTACATCGGCAGTAACCGGTAAACCTTTTGCTTTTGCAGCACGAATTAATTCGACCGAAGCGCCACAAGACAACAAACCAAAGTGAGCTTTGACACCTGTCGCTTCAATCATAAGCAGATATTTTGCAATCGCTACGGTTTCTGCAATTGCAGGAATCATTGGTAAACCTTGACGTGATGCAATAAAGCCTTCATGAGCACAGCCATCTTTAGCAAGTTGTGGCTCTTCAGCATAGAAAACGACGGTTAAACCAAGACCCGCAGCGTACTCTAATGTACGAACAACGACATCATCATTTTCAAAAGCAGCATTCGCATTTGAAACAGCAGTACAGCCACCCTTTTTAAGACCTGCCATATTTGCTGGTTGCTTACCATTTAGACCTTGAGTCTGGGCACCGATGATATGCATGTGAATACCACCATCATGCCAAGCTTTTTCAATTAAACCATGAATAAGCGCACCGTTGTCTTGTACAATCGGCTTTGAGTCTGGCGGCGTAATGACGTGCAAAATACCGTTAGCACGTGCAGCTTTACCTTCTGATTTCAACGTTCCATGCTGCTGTTGGCCCGGTTCACGCAAACGTGCACACAAATCAACCATAGTTGGCATTAACCATTTACCCTGACCATCAATAGTTTGTTCAACCTGATCGACTGGGGCAATGAGCTTACCGTCTTGAACATATACAGTTTGTACGCTGTCTGTTTTTTGGATTGGGTCTAACACACGTACATTTTCAATTTTTACAATACTCATGTGATCCATTCCTTACAACGCAATCGCTTCAATTAAACCTTGTTCTTGGAGTTGCCCTTGCATAGACAACGCTAGCACAGCCATACGAACTGCAATACCGTTAGTGACCTGTTTTAAAATCACTGACTGTTCGCCATCAGCAATACTCGAATCAATTTCTACACCACGGTTCATTGGTCCCGGATGCATAACAATACAGTCCGGTTTCGCCAAGCTAAGGCGCTCTTTGTTTAAACCGTACATTCTGTAAAATTCAGATTGCGAAGATAATGCTGGTGAATCGATACGTTCATTTTGAATACGTAAAGCAATAATCACATCACAACCGGTAATGCCTTCATCCATGTTATTGAACAAACGAACATGGTCGCCATATTCTGAAAAACCAACCGGTAATAAGGTGTTCGGCGCAATCACACGGATATCTTTACATCCGAGTGTTTGAAGTGCAGCTACATCTGAACGCGCAACGCGAGAGTGTTTAATGTCACCAATAATGGCAACACTCAAGTCTTCAAATGGTTTTTTCGTCTCACGGCGAATAGTGAGCATATCGAGCATCGCTTGCGTTGGATGGGCATGACGTCCATCTCCGGCATTAATAATTGCGACTTTCGGACATACATCTTTAGCAATGAAATGTGCAGCACCTGAAGATGAATGACGTACAACAAAAATATCGGCAGCCATTGCTTCGAGGTTCCAAAGCGTATCTCGTAAAGTCTCACCTTTTGACGTGCTTGAACGTGCAATATCAATGTTCAATACATTGGCAGACAAACGTTTTGCTGCTGCTTCAAAAGTAGTACGAGTACGGGTGGAGTTTTCAAAGAAGAGATTCATAACCGTCCGACCTTCTAAAAGCGGGCGGTTAATTAAATTATTATTATCATCTAAAAAGCTTTGCGCGGTATCTAAAATCTTAGTGAGGTTTTCTTTTGAAAGGCCCTCAATCGTTAAAAAATGTTTTAAATTTCCGTCTTGATTGAGCTGAACCTGGCTCGGTTGATGCAACGCTGCAATATGCATAATGGATTCCTATGGGTCGAATCGCGAAAACGTGCATAGTGTAGCTGAATTCCGTTCTTTTCGCAGAAGAACTTTACAGAATAAGGCCCTAAATTGACCAGAAAATTTAGAGCCGTGCTCAGATTACCTTAAAGCACCAATATAATGATGTGGAACTTGTGCCCGATAAATGTCTTCGGCTGTGATTTCTGATTCTTCACTAGTTTGAATACTTACTGTCATTTCTTTTTGAGACTGCTCTGATATTGAATCAGTCAATACCATTAATCGTTCAACACAGCGTTTTAATTCATCATCTTCTGCTTCTAGTGCCAGTGCAATTACATATTTCGCATAGTCTTTATTTTGAACAACGTACATTGCATCTATCACCCGTCCCGTTACTCTGCGCATACGCACATAAATTTGGGTAGCTAGTGTGAAAGCTTCTGCATTCGCTATAAAACCATTCCCCATCATATCTTTCATTTATATTCCCCTATGTATTCAAATCATGAAATTGGTTAAAAACCATCAATAATGATTAATTAAATAAGTTTTATTTCGAAAGATTTAGCAAAATACATACCAGTTTTTATATTTTAAACTTTAAAAATCAATTTATTGGTTGCCAAGTGATAGGTTGCAATAATTTAAAAACTTTTAGACACCAAAATACGTTAAACTTTGCATCGTTAATATTTATATGTTTTGGTCAATCGAGTTTATGAATACCTCTTTACGTTTAAACCACTATTGGATTACTTGTGCTGATGGTTTAGAAACCCTCTTACAAGAAGAAATAGAACAGCTTGGCACCAAAGTGACAGAACGTAAAGCAGGACGTTTAATCATTGAAGGAACGCTTGAACATGCTTACCGTATTTGCATGTGGTCACGTCTTGCTTCACGTGTTTTACTTCCAATTCATACTTATGAACTTGAACGTACCCACGATGCACGTGATGTAGCAGAAGAGCTTTATGAAGGTGCAATTAGTTTTGATTGGTCACTTATTTTTGCACCACAAAGTACCTTTGCAATTCGCTTACACGCAGAGCGTGAAATTAAGGTAAATACGCAGTTTGCTACCCTTCGTGTAAAAGACGGTGTTGTTGATTCCTTTATGGAAGCTGTAGGTCGCCGCCCAAGTATTGATACCAAACAACCGGAAATTACATTATATGTGCTTGCGGGCAAAACCGAGCATACCTACTGTCTAGATTTATCTGGTGATTCATTACATAAACGCGGCTACCGTCGTTTCATGACAGATGCACCAATTAAAGAAAACCTCGCAGCGGCAATTTTGCAAAAAGCCAAGCTTCAGGAACGTAACCCGGAAATCGTACTTGACCCAATGTGTGGTTCAGGCACATTTATTATTGAAGCGTTAATGATTTTAACTGATCGTGCGCCGGGTCTTGTACGTCGTTTTGGTTTTAATGGCTGGCATGGTCATGACCGTGAACTTTGGCTTTCACTCAAAGCGGAAGCAGCAGAGCGTCATGAAAAAGCACTTGAACAACCGTTACCTAAGTTTTATGCATACGATGCTGACTGGGAAGCTGTAAAAGCAACACGCGAAAACATTATTGCAGCAGGTTTTGAAAAGCTACTAGGCGATATTCAAATTGAAGAGCGTACTTTAGCAGACTGGCCAGATTTCGGTGCTGAAAATAAAACTGCTTTTATCGTTACCAACCCCCCATATGGTGAGCGCTTAGGTGACAAAGCTTCTAACCGTTCTCTTTACTTAGGTTTATCTGCCCTCTTACAAAAGAACTTCCCAAATCAATATGCAGCAATTATTGCCGCACAAATTGAACAAGCCGATGTTTTAGCATTTGAAGCACCAGAAACATTACGCTTAATGAATGGTAAATTACCGATTTATGTTCGTTTCGGTACAGTTAAACCTGAAAAAGTCACTCAACCATTCTTGGCAAACTGGCAAGCTCAACCTGTTGAAATGGAAGAAGCTCAAGACTTTGCTAACCGTTTGCAAAAGAACATGACTGCCTTGAAAAAGTGGGCAACCAAAGAAAATATCTATTGCTTACGTTTATACGATGCAGACCTCCCTGACTTTAACCTTGCTGTAGACTTATACGGCGACCGTTTACATGTTCAGGAATATGCACCACCTAAAAAGATTGATCCTGAAAAAGCAAAAAAACGTTTCAACTTAGCACTTGCTGCTATTCGTGCGGTAACAGGATTAAATCGCGATGCAATCTTTATTAAAACACGTGCGCGTCAAACTGGTACCAATCAGTACACCAAACAAAGTACAGCCAATAAACGTTTCATCGTTCAAGAAGGTAAAGCTAAAATTTTAGTGAACCTGACTGACTACCTCGATACAGGTTTGTTCCTTGACCACCGTCAAATGCGTTTACGTATTGCTCAAGAAGCACGTGGTAAGCACTTCTTAAATCTTTATAGTTATACATCGACAGCCAGCTTACACGCGGCTTTAGGCGGCGCAGCAAGTACAACCAGTGTAGATTTATCTAATACTTACTTGAGCTGGTCAAAAGAAAACTTCGTTTTAAACGGTTTAACGGTAGATCATGCAGACGAACAGCACATGTTCTTTGCAAGTGACTGTTTTGAATGGTTAAAAGAAGGTCATGAACAATATGATCTTATTTTTATTGACCCGCCAACATTCTCTAATTCTAAAAAGTTCCACGGTACTTTTGATGTGCAGCGCGATCACGTCTCTTTAATTAAACGTGCAATGAACCGCTTAACAAGTGAAGGTACACTTTACTTCTCAAATAACTATCGTGGTTTTGAGATGGATGAAGAGATCGAGGCTTTATATGATGTTGAAGAAATTACTTCTGAAACGATTGGACCCGATTTTAAACGTAATCAAAAAATCCACCGTGCATGGAAAATTCAGCATCCAGGGCTAAACTAATCTGAATTTGAAACAGGAAGTTATCATTACTTCACGGTAATGATAACTTCACCATGTACATTCTTTGACTCAAAATCATAACGCGTAAAACGATCAGCTCTTTCTGGCAGAGCAACCATTTCTAACTTTTTCTTCTCTTTTCCATCAATGACCTGATTTTGCTTTTGTTCTTGATAAGGCGATAACACACTTGTGCGCAGTGAATTCCATCGAACCTGCTGTAAATAGTTATCCCCTAGTGTTTGCCGAACTTGACGTTGCTCTATTTCTGGCTTCTTCGCATCATCTTGAGCTTTTGCAATAATTACGGGTAGAGCTGCCGTTACTGCTCCTGTTTGAGTTGCAAGCGCACTTTCATTCATAGGCTGTGCAGCCCATAGATTCGTCGGTAATACCGCTATACAACTTAAAATTCCCAGCACACACCCTTGCTTATTGTTCATCATGTTCATCCTAAAATTGTTATTGTTTGTTATATCGAATCAAACTAACAAGTTTTTAACCTTGTCGCAATGTTATAAAGAAACTTCCCGATAATTAGCATTGATCATTTTAAAACCTGAAATTCTTCACAGGCTTTTTGTGAATATTCAAATAGTTTTATAGATTTTTATCTTAGACTTGAACCATACCCTTAGATCACTTAACGTGATTTTATAATTTATTTGTAGTTAGATTTATTCATAAATAAACACCATACGAGGTGGAATAATGCTTCAGCAATGCTGTCAGTTATTAGAAGACCGTTTACTTAAAGTTGCATTTATTGAAAGTGCCAGTTCAGGTTACTTAACCAGTCAGTTTTCGATTCATAAAAATAGTGGTGCTGATATTTTACTGGGTGGATTAGTCAGTTATGACCCCAGTATTAAAATCAGTGTTTTAAAAGTTGATCCAAAGTTAATTGAAACCTACACAGCAGAATCGCCACAAGTAACTGAAGAAATGTGCAGGCTTGGTCAAACCCTATTTCAACAAGCTGACATTGTTGTGAGCTGCACAGGTTTATTAAAACCTGGCGGAAGTGAAACCACGGAAAAACCTGTAGGTACTTTCTTTATTTGTATTTCTTATCTAGGACGTATTTATCATTATCATTATTTTTTATCAGGTCATGCCGAACAAAAACTTAAAACTCTCACACAGAAAGTAGCAGATTCAATTATTGCGCTTATATCTTCAAATCAGCATAAAAGTTAAATATAAAAAAAGAGAATATGTTTCCATATTCTCTTTTCGGTTTTAGCAGAAAAAACTTAGCTGAGTTTCAGCTTATCAAACACTAAGTGACCATTTTCGCCTTTAACTAAAATGGTATCACCCGCAACAAAGTCACCTGACAAGATTTTTTGAGCTAGTGTATTTTCAACCTGTTGTTGAATTGCACGTTTCAATGGACGCGCTCCGTATACAGGATCAAAACCAGCGTCAATCAATAAGTCAAATGCACTGTCATCTACAGTTAAACTCATATCACGATCAACAAGTCGTGAGCGTAAGCGGTCCAACTGAATATCGGCAATGCCACGAATCTGTGCTTTTTTGAGTGAATGGAAAATCACCAGCTCATCAATCCGGTTAATAAACTCCGGACGGAAATGCTGACTTACCGCATTCATTACAATAGTACGCACTTCATCATCAGTTGCACCTTCACCAAGTTCACGTACATCTTGTGACCCCAAGTTCGATGTCATCACAATAACCGTGTTTTTAAAGTCCACTACACGACCTTGTGAGTCGGTTAAGCGTCCATCGTCTAACACTTGTAGCAAGATATTGAAGACATCTGGATGCGCTTTTTCAACCTCATCAAACAACACTACGCTATATGGTTTACGGCGAACAGCTTCGGTTAAAACACCGCCCTCTTCGTAACCTACGTAACCCGGAGGCGCACCAACTAAACGGCTGACAGAATGTTTCTCCATGAATTCACTCATATCGATACGAATCATGGCATCATCACTGTCAAACAAGAAGTTAGCTAAAGCTTTAGTTAACTCAGTTTTACCTACACCTGTTGGTCCTAAGAACAAGAATGATCCGCTAGGACGATTCGGGTCAGACAAACCGGCACGTGAACGACGAACTGCATTCGATACCGCAACAACTGCTTCATCTTGCCCAACAACACGGTCATGTAAAAACTCTTCCATATGAAGAAGTTTTTCACGCTCGCCTTGCATCATTTTAGCAACCGGAATACCTGTTGCAGCACTAACGACTTCGGCAATTTCATTTTCAGTTACTTTTGTACGAATGAGTTTTGGCTCTTCGTTTTCTTCAGCAACTTCATCTTGTTCAAGTTGTTTTTGCAACTCTGGAATTACACCATATTGCAAACGTGCTGCTTCTGCCAAATCGCCTTCGCGCTGAGCTTTTTCAAAAGCAATACGTGCTTTATCAAGTTCAACCTGAGCTTGTTTAGTGCCTTCTACCAATGTTTTCTCAGCTTTCCACACTTCTTCCAGATCGTTGTATTCTTTCTCGACTTCAGCAATCTGTTTTTCAAGATGAGTAACTTCGGCCTTACTGCCTGCGTCTTCATCTTTTTTCACCGCTTCCAATTGCATTTTCAACTGGATTAAACGGCGGTCAAGTTTATCAAGTGCTTCTGGCTTAGAATCGATTTCCATCTTAATACGAGAAGCTGCCTCATCAATCAAGTCAATCGCCTTGTCCGGTAATTGACGATCTGTAATATAACGATGAGACATTTTCGCCGCAGCAATAATCGCTGAATCTAAAATCTGTACGCCATGGTGAGTCGCATACTTTTCTTTCAGACCACGTAAAATCGCAATGGTATCTTCTACACTTGGTTCATCGACCAGCACTTTTTGGAAACGACGCTCCAAGGCTGCATCTTTTTCAATGTATTGGCGATATTCATCTAAGGTTGTTGCACCCACACAGCGCAACTCACCACGAGCCAACGCAGGTTTTAACATATTACCTGCATCCATCGCACCATCACCTTTACCAGCACCAACGAGCGTATGTAGCTCGTCAATGAATAAGATGATTTCGCCTTCGTGTTTCGCCAAATCTTTTAAAACAGCTTTTAAACGTTCTTCAAACTCACCACGATACTTAGCACCTGCAAGCAATGAACCTAAATCTAACGATAAAACACGTTTATTCTTTAAGCCTTCTGGTACTTCACCATTAACAATACGTTGTGCCAAACCTTCAACAATAGCGGTTTTACCTACCCCAGGTTCACCAATGAGTACTGGGTTATTTTTAGTACGGCGTGACAAGACCTGAATGGTACGGCGGATCTCATCATCACGCCCAATCACCGGATCAA